>NZ_QTMQ01000016.1:0-58320 GCF_003604095.1 Clostridium sp. AF15-41 | reverse complement strand
AATGATTCCTCCGTTAAATTCCGATTTCTCAGTTTCAAAAACTGGAATTTTCACACTTCGTCAACTAATGTTTTTTCTTCTCTATAAAGCAAGGTCACAACAAATGCAATAATTATCAAAATATGTAATACAATATGATATACATCAGGAACATATCTTCCATCCACATTTATTAATTGAATGCATTCTGAAAAATAGGCAATCTTCTTGTCCATTTCTCCCATAAATCCTCTTCCAAATAAAGTATACCATTCATGACTTAAGAACTGAGTGACAAACCACCCTGCCAACCATATCAAATGTATATTCCTTCCAACATTTTTTGTAACTAACATTAAAACGAATGTAATTGTCGGAATAAGCATAAATAGCCATTCTTCCTCAAATACACCTGTTACCAAGTATTTGTCTCCAATCTTCAATCCTATCATTGAAAGAAAATACCACAGTAAAAGAATTATATTTACAATTATTAAATGTGTTTTTTTCATAAATCATATCTCCTAGACAATTCTTAAAATTCCGATTTATCAACGTGTAACATAATTAAATCATATTAGAAATGGGATAAACTATGTACTTTTCTTCAAAATAATATAGTTATTTTTCCGTATGATACTTATATCCCCTCAATTTCTTTTTTACTCCAATTAATATAAGATAGTCACGATAACAATCACGACAATCCATCCTACCTTTTCCATTTTATGTGAACAAAACAATCTCCACACCATCGGTCTTCTAATGCTCATTTTATCATATACTGTTCAAGCATAGTCGGTGCGATATCCATGGCTACAAAAAACTCTTCTGGCAACGTGCAAAGCTCTTGGCTTATAAAATCTTCCGCATCAATATACTTATGATCATTTTCCGGATCATAACATTTCTCATGATTTGCAAAAATAACTATTCCCTCAAAACTCTTCTCAATCTCATAAACAGCATCTCCCGGTACATCATAATTTAGGATAGTGACATGTAATCTATCCTTTGCATCAAGACTGTCGGCAATATAAAATTCATCACAAAATGGCAACTTATTCTCGACAGCAAAATCAATTGTATGCTGGAGATATTCCCTTAAAATCTCTCTGTCCAGCTTATACTTAAAGCCCGAAAAAAAATTTTTCATTTTATTAAATAAACCCATATATCAAATCTGTCCCTTCATATAATTTGCTCATAATACTGGTTATACACTTAAATAATCTTTATATTCTTTATCTAAAAGTTTCTTAAATTCTTTATAATCATCCCATTTAAATGTAAAGCCACATCTTCTTCACTCAAATCTGTACCTTTTTTATTATATTGTATGCAATATCCCAATTCCATTCTTTGAATATTTCCGTTTCAAAACTCTTCGTCTTCATCGATTTCTTCATCTGGTTGAATCTCACAAACAAATTCAATATTTCTTTTACCGAATACATCTGTCAGATAAGTAATCTCTTCTTCATTCATTGTAAAAAATGACCATTCATTCTCGCTGACAGTTATTTTCTCCTGTTCTGTTGTCGTTACCTCCAAAGTGATAACGTTCATGCTTCCCTTCACTGTTTCAAACAGTCTTGTCAATCGTACCTTTGCCAGATCCAGTGCAGTCATCTTTCCACCATATACAGATACAAGAAAGTTCTTTGTCAAATATATCCTAAAATCATTAAACCAGAGAGCTTCCGGCTGATTACATTCTTCGTCAATCTGCTCTGCCAATGGATGTCTGTATTTTTTAATCGCACGCACCTGGGTTAATACCATCGAAATTCCAATCAATATTAAGATGCCTCCGATATCCAGATTCACAAAATATCCTTCCTTGAGTATTTTTCCATAGGTAAGCTTCGTCATACATATATAAATAAATTTGTAATTGATATACTCACTTATTATTTTTTTTACGTTCTCGTCAGTCACAACTTTCGTCATGCCTTCCACTCTTGCCGTACCATTCTCTTCAACTCTCTGCTTCAAATCTGCAAACTGTTCCGGTTGCATCCCTACAATATAGCTTTCCTCTGCCGTTGTTACAAGGTAATATCCTTCATATTTATTTTCTGCCAGTTTCTCCGGTACCTGGATAATATCAATATATGCTGTCTGATTCGCAGGATTGGCTTCTTCCTGTAATACCTGTTCAAATGGTCGAACACAATCCATCTTTCTCTTTGTCTGAATCAATCCAAATGCCACCAAAAATATTCCTATCAATAAGAGAATCATTCCGATCGTCCGCCACATTTGATTGAATTTGTATTCTTCTTTTATATGCTTATTCGTATATTTCATGTCATGTATTCTCCTACACTTGATTTTTCTCTCACACATAAATGCTCTAACGCTGTTTTATTATAAAATTGTCTGATTTGTTCCCTACAAACTGAAATTTTCGAGTGTGTCGCTAAATTAGATTTTTTCATCAATTATCATTACTAAAATACTCATTTCTAAGTATGGAATAATAAACTTCATCCACAATACCTTGATTACAGGTTCCCGACTGCCTAATTATTCCTTCTTTTTTCATTCCCATTTTCTGCATTACACTTCCTGAGTTTGGATTACCTGCAGCATGCTTTGCATATACACGTTTGACTTTTACTTCTTCAAAAAAGAATTTTACCAATGCCCTTCCTGCTTCTGCAGTTATACCTTTTCCCCACCATCTGCTTCCAATACCATACCCGAGCTCCACACTTTCTGTTGCCTCATCGAGACTTACTACTGATATATCTCCAACCAGTTCATGCGAATCTTTTAACTCAATTGTCCAAAAATAGAAATCCTGCTTATCATACGATTCTATCCAATCAATTAGTAATTGCTTTGTCTCGTCGACATTTTTATGCGGTTGCCAACTTAAAAACTTTGTTACATCTTTTTCTGTTACCCAGTTTTTAAACATGATTTCTGCATCATCTAATACATGTCGTTTAAGAACTAATCTATCTGTTTCTATTCTAATTGTGCCCTTATGTTCCATACGCATCCTCCACCATCAAGAAAATTCCGATTTTCCAGTTTCCAAAAAGGATTTTTCAAATTAGTCTTTGCAAATAACCTTTGAACCTTCACCATCAATTACAATTCCCTGATGGTTGTTAATAGGGCATAGATTCAAATCCGAAAACTCAGTCATTATTTTCTCGGTAACTTTCTTAAATGGTGCTGTAAGATAATGCGGAAGAACATAGAAATCAATCAAATCAAGCCCTGCATCATCTTCTTGTGAGTAGTCCTCCGGCTTTTCATCCATTTGCTCGATATATTGGATGCTTGGAGCGCATATAATTGCGCCTGCCGACTCGCCGATCATCAATTTTCCATTTGCCAATTCCTTTTTTAGCAACCCATCAGTTCTTGTTTTACGGAGTTGGTCCATAAGAAAGAAAGAATTTCCGCCGGTAAAATATATCACATCTGCATCTTCAAAAACAGACTGTATCGTTGAATAAGCCTCCGTTGAAATATCAATTTCAGTTACGATTGCTCCCAACTTTTTGAATAATTTTCGAGCCGAGCCGACATAACCGGTGTAGCCTTCACGCAACGAAGCTGTTGGAATAAATGCGACTTTCTTATTTTCAATTTCTTCCTTTATCAGACTTCCTACACTTGAAAAGTGCGAACATAAAAATAGTTTCATCAATATTCTCCTTTATAAATCCCGATTTGTAAAACTGTTGCATTGATTATATCAAAGAATCATGCTTGCAGCAATCTCCTTAAAACGAGAGGCAGGTGTGCCCTCCTGCCCCTCAAAAGGAAGGGAAGGTGAAAAATATATAGTCAACTGCCGTTTCCAGCAGCTATGAATCGTTACTTACCATAGAAGTCATGGTTTACTTCTGCTTTATAGTAATTACTACATGTTACCGGAGCATTATACAGTGTCGTGAGCATATAGCTTCGTATGTTGCGTACCTTTGTAGTATTGTTGCGAAGGCATGTCTTATCATGACTGCGAATTAAATCCAGAGCTTGCTTGCTATCTTCTAACAGTAATGAGAAAAGCATTTCAAAATTTTGCATGGGGACAATCTTCGTTTAATGAAAATATATAAAAAAATGTGGAAATACGTCTTCCTGTGGATTCAAATGATAACATCGACTACACATATATTACAACATTCATACAAGCACAAGAAAAATTATCAATTAAGAGTGTTATTGATTGGAAAGATAAAATAATAAATACGTCAAAGAAATGTATATAAAAAATAGGACTTCCTCACTTTTATATCGGGAAGTCCTATTTCTTTAGCGTGTTCTTTTTATTTTAATATAATTTTGCTCCTGCTGGAATATGGTTATCAACCATAAGAAGATGAAGCTCCTCATCCTCTGAATCTTTCAAATTGTTTACTGCTGAAAGTAACATACCGCAAGATTCAATTCCCATCATTGCTCTAGGTGGAAGGTTTGTAATAGCAATCAATGTTTTTCCAACTAATTCTTCTGGTTCATAATATGCATGAATACCAGAAAGGATTGTTCTATCTACACCTGTACCATCATCAAGAGTAAACTGTAAAAGTTTCTTGCTCTTAGGTACTGCTACACATTCCTTAACCTTAACTGCTCTAAAATCTGATTTTGAAAATGTATCAAAGTCAACTGTTTCCTCAAACAATGGCTCAATCTTTACATTTGAGAAATCAATCTTCTCTTCAACGGTCACAATCTGGTCGCAATTCTCTGTTGAATTACTCTTAGACACCTTATTTTCCTGCTTATCCGAGCCTAAACTCTTCATTGTCGGGAAGAGGAGCACATCACGGATTGCCTGTGAATCAGTCAACAGCATAACCAGACGGTCGATACCATAACCGATACCACCTGTAGGAGGCATACCGATCTCCAGTGCATTTAAGAAATCCTCGTCTGTATGCTCTGCTTCATCATCACCGGCTGCTGCATTTGCATCCTGTGCTGCAAAACGCTCACGCTGATCAATCGGATCGTTCAGCTCGGAGTATGCATTACACATCTCCCATGTGTTTATAAACAGCTCGAAACGCTCAACCTTGCTTGGATCAGAAGGTTTCTTCTTGGTCAGTGGTGAGATCTCGATCGGATGATCCATGATAAATGTAGGCTGGATCAGCTTTTCTTCACAAAACTCCTCAAAGAACAGGTTAATGATATCACCCTTCTTATGACGTTCTTCATATGCAATATTGTGTTCATCAGCCAGTTTCTTAGCTGCTGCATCATCTTCTACCTGATCGAAGTCGATTCCGGTATATTTCTTGATCGCATCATTCATGGTCAGACGCTCAAACGGCTTACCGAAATCAATCTCGATTCCATTATAGGAAATCTTTGTGCTTCCGCAAACCTTTTCAGCAAGATAACGGAACATGGACTCTGTCAGTTCCATCATACCTTCATAGTCTGTGTATGCCTGATATAATTCCATCAGCGTAAATTCCGGATTGTGTCTTGTATCAACACCCTCGTTACGGAATACTCGTCCAATCTCGTAAACTCTTTCCAGTCCGCCTACGATCAGACGCTTCAGATATAATTCCAGAGAGATACGAAGTTTTACATCCTCATTTAATGCATTGTAATGTGTCTCAAATGGTCTTGCTGCCGCACCACCTGCATTTGCAACAAGCATAGGAGTCTCAACCTCCATGAAATCACGATCTGCAAGGAAGTTACGGATCTCTTTTAAAATCTGTGAACGCTTGATAAATACTGCCTTGCTCTCCTGATTCATGATAAGGTCTACATATCTCTGACGATATCTGACATCTGTATCTGTTAAGCCATGGAACTTCTCCGGAAGGATCTGTAATGACTTGCTTAAAAGTGTCATTTCTTCTGCATGGATAGAAAGCTCTCCTGTCTTTGTACGGAATGCCCATCCCTTTACACCATAGATATCCCCGATATCAGATTTCTTGAAATCTGCATAAGCTTCTTCACCGATCTGATCTCTTGCAACATACACCTGAATGTTACCCTTCAGATCCTGAATATTACAGAAGGATGCCTTACCCATAACACGCTTGAACATCATACGTCCTGCAATGCTAACATGGATCGGTGATGCATCCATGATTGCTCTTCTCTCGTTATAATCGTTGTTCAGCACTTCCTTCTTCTGTGCATCATCCAGTCCCTCTACGTCCGGCTCCTGTCTGCCTGCAAGAAGCTCTGCCTCATGCGCTGTATATGCTTCTTTTACATCTGTGCTGTGATAAGTCACATCATACTTTGTAATCTCAAATGGATCTTTGCCTGCCGCCTGTAAATCTGCCAGCTTCTCACGACGAACCTGTAACAGCTTATTTACATCCTGTGGCTTAGCCTGATTATTCTGCTTATTCTCTGCCATCTTTGTTTAATCTCTTTCTACTATATTGATTATTCTGTTTATTAGATTGCTCTCTTGATATCTAATATTCTGTATTTGAATTCTCCGTCCGGTGCTTCTACTATTACTTCTTCACCAACGCGCGCACCCTTTAATGCCATACCAACCGGCGATTCATCAGAGATCTTATTCTTCATGATATCTGCTTCTGTTGAACCAACGATGTGGAATACAATTTCCTCGTCAAATTCATAATCATATACTGTTACGGTACGGCCGATACCGACAACCTCTGTATCAACCTCATCTTCGTCAACGACCTCTACATTTTTCAGGATAGCCTCTAACTGCTCGATTCTTGCTTCGATATCACGCTGCTCGTCCTTTGCCGCATCATACTCAGCATTCTCAGATAAGTCTCCCTGCTCTCTTGCTTCCTTGATCTTGGCAGCAATCTCTCTACGTTTATTTACTTTCAGATCCTGAAGTTCTTCTTCAATTTTTTTAAGTCCTGTATAGGTAACTACCTGTTTCTTTTCAGCCATCGCCGACTACCTCCTAAACAATATCTGTGTTTTCCGTTAAGTTCTCACAAGTATCCTACATTATATTCCAGTTTCCCTGTAATGTCAAACCTGTATACAGAAAAAAAAGAAGCCTTAAAGCTAAGACTTCTTTTTCTTCTATCAATGCAGTTGATGGGACTTGAACCCACACCCACGTAAGTGGACATGAACCTGAATCATGCGCGTATGCCAATTCCGCCACAACTGCATGAAAACGTGCTTTATCTCACGCACTCGTTTAATATAGCACGTCATCTGCTTCTTGTCAAAACAAATTTTGTAAAAACGTTAATTTTTTTATTCTGCCTCTGAAGCTGTCTCTGTTGTTGACTCTGTGCTCTCTGCTTCAGTGGAACCATCTTCCGATGCATCTTCTGAACTTGCTTCTGTTGAATCTACCTGAACAGCTGTACCCATCAGATAATCAAGAACTTTTTCCTCTGTTGCATAGAATTTCAGATCGCTCGCTGAATATTTGGAGTTGATCGTATCCTCGTCTACTTCATTATCATCCATCAGCTTCTGCTTATATGCATCAGTCTCTTTATCATTTGCGACCAGATCTTTTTCTAACGCGATCGAGCTGACAACGATCTTCTCCTGCATTACAGATTCAACTGTGCTCTGAAGATAGGAAACAAATGAGGCCTCGTCTGTGTATCCATAAAAATACTGTAGGAATGTCTGTACACCGATTCCATACTGAGAAGCACTGGATTCGATATTATCCATAACACTCTTTACATATGCATCAATCTCGCCTTCCGGATATTTGGTAAACGTTGTTTTCTCTTTAATTGCTTTTAACACATTAGCTCGGTCAGTACTGTCTGCCGATTTATCTGTATCCTTCTGAAGCTCATCCGTCAGATACTTGGTATAATCCTCTGTCGTTGTATATTTACCATCCGTAGCCGACTTCACAAGGTCATCTGTATATTCCGGTGTTGTCGTTATCTTGATATAATTGATCGTTACATCAAATTTTGCTTCCATACCGGCAACCGTTGTATCTGAATAATCGTCCGGATATGTGATTGTGAATGTCTTCTGTACACCGGGCTTTAATCCGATCATCTGCTCATCAAGTCCGGGTGCTAACGCATCCTTACCCATAACAATACTGGTTCCGGCTTCGTCATCGTTCTTTGCCTTTTCCTCGCCGTTGATGGTTTCAACGTAGTTGATATTAACATCGTCACCATCCTTGATCACGCTGTCATAATCCTTTGTTTCTACATTATTATCTGTACAGAATGATTTAATCTTCTCGTCAATCTGATCCTGTGTTACTTCTCTGGACGTTGGTACATACTCGATACCATCATAATCCTTTACTTCTGCACATTTTGCATACTGTCTGAATTCACTCTTTGTGCTTCCGCATCCGCTAAGCACCCCCATGCCGACAACCGCAGTCAGACACAGAGCCATTACCTTCTTCATTTTCATAATATAATCTTTCTCCTCAGAACTTCATCTTATTAATTCTTTATTTACCGAACTCTGTTTCGACATCTGCTCTAGTTTGCTTCTGTTATTGCTTCTGTTGTAGTTTCTTCTTCGGAACTCGTTGCTTCTGTCGCTGCTTCTGTCGTTGTCTCCGTCTTCTTACCATTATCAAGAAGGAAAGTCATAACCTTGTCAGCCAGTGTATAATACATCAGATCCTGAGATGAATACTGTTCCTTTACAGAATCCTCTGTTGCGTCATTCTCCTCCGCGAGTTTCTTGATATAGGCTGTTTCATCATCCGAATCAATTGTAATATTTTCTGCCTTTGCAACCGCGCATACTACCTTTTTTTCTTTTACGGATTCCTGACAGATCTGATTCACATATTCTTTGAATGAATCTTCATCCTCATAACCGTAATAATATTGGATAAATGTTGCATAATCAATGCCATAATTACTTGCCTGCGATTTCAACTGTGTAATGATCTCATCTGCCAGACTACTTACTTCTTCTGCCGGAATATTCTCAATTGTTGCCTTATTGATAACATTTGTCATAACAACATTCTGTGCCGATGTAAGTGCAGTTGCTTCATTACTTGCTTTCAGCTCACTTCTGATGGATTCCTCATACTCGGCTGTTGTCTTATAAGAAGTATTCGCAGCTACCAACGCATCATTATACTCTGCTTCCACAGGAATCTTGATATAGTTCAATGTAGTCTTGAATACAGCAGCTTTGCCATCCATATCATTGCCATATCCGTCCGGGAAGGTTACATTTACATCAAATGTATCTCCTGCCTTATGTCCCACGATCTGATCTTCAAATGTGTCGATGAGGGATTTTGATCCAAGTGTTACATCATATCCTGAACCATTCGTATTACCACCATCAAATTCTACACCATCTACAGTACCTACAAAATCAATATTTACTGTATCTCCTGATTTTGCTGCACTTGTTTTATCCTCATTATATGTCGCACAGGATTCAACAAAATCATCTACCTTCTTCTGTACATCATCCTCTGTTACTTCTGCAGGAGCATACTCATATTCAATGCCCTTATACTCTCCCAGAGTTACTCCCTCCGCATACTTGGCAATATATTCATCAATTGTCAGATCAGCTTCTGTACTGTCCTCTGTTGCATCCGTTTGTGTCGCTTTATCCAAATTACCGGTCACATCTTTACCCTTATCTCCACAACCTGCAACCATGGATACTGTCATTGCCATTGCAAGAGCAACCGCAAATCCCTTTTTTAATTTTCTCATTGTACTTACCTCTATATTATTATAAAATTAGGTATCACCTATCATAGCTTTATATCACACTTTCTATTAAAAATAAAGCTATTTTACGCAATTCATAGAAATGTCACAAACTATATAACATTATCGTTATATCTTCAATTGTTTGCAATACTTCGACAGTATCCGGTCCTCCGAATACAATTTCCGACAATTTCACATATTATCAAGCACCGCTCGAACGTTAAATCACATTTTCCCATGCAACACAATATCTAGTATTGTTTCTTTATTTTTTTCTCAATATTTTGTACCATTTGATATAGACAAACCAGAATGGTGATGCTATAATGTGTAACTGTCGGGGACATAGAGTTACAAAATATTCAAAACGATTTTTTAGTCTCACAGATTTTAAATCGTTCATTTTTTTGTCTTTTTTTCGCGCACGACGCAATATGTTGTGGGGCGAGCAAATATTGCACTCAATATCTAGATAACCATTTTAGGAGGAGAATAGAAAAATGCAGGTAATCAAAAGAGACGGAAGAGCCGTATCCTATGATCGCAGCAAGATTATCGTTGCCATTCAGAAGGCAAATGCCGAAGTTGAAGACTGCGAAAAAATTTCTGAAGAAAAAATCGAAGAGATCATAGACGGCATCGAAGCAAAAAACAGAAAACGAATGCTGGTTGAAGATATTCAGGATATCATTGAACAAAAGCTCATGGCAGAGGGGAAGTTTGTTCTTGCCAAGACTTACATTATATATAGATACAGCCGTGAACTGATTCGTAAGGCAAACACAACTGATGATTCGATCCTCAGTCTGATCAAGAACAGAAACAAAGATGTTATGGAAGAAAATTCGAATAAAAACGCAACAGTTGCATCTACCCAGCGTGATCTGATCGCAGGCGAGGTTTCAAAAGATCTTACAAAGAGGCTCCTGCTTCCGGAAAAGATCTCAAAAGCCCATGAAGAAGGTGCGATTCATTTTCATGATGCAGATTATTTCTTACAGCCTATCTTCAACTGCTGTCTGATCAACATTGGAGATATGCTCGACAACGGCACTGTCATGAACGGCAAATTGATCGAGAGCCCTAAGAGCTTTCAGGTTGCATGTACGATTGTTACACAGATCATTGCAGCCGTTGCCTCCAGCCAGTATGGTGGTCAGTCCGTTGATATCCGTCACCTTGGAAAATATCTGCGCAAGAGCTATAACAAATATAAAGCATTATATCAGGAAGAATTTGGAGACAGATTGGATGCTGATACATTAGAGGAACTGGTAAAAGAAAGGCTGAACGATGAACTTCGTTCCGGTGTTCAGACAATCCAGTACCAGATCAACACCTTAATGACTACAAATGGGCAGTCTCCATTTGTAACCTTATTCCTGAATCTTGATCCAAATGATGAATATATCGAAGAAAATGCCATGATCATAGAAGAAATCCTCCGTCAGCGTTTAGAGGGTATCAAGAACGAAGTTGGTGTCTATGTGACACCGGCATTTCCAAAGCTGATCTACGTTCTGGATGAACACAACTGCTTAAAGGGTGGCAAATATGATTATATCACTCGTCTTGCCATTAAGTGTTCTGCAAAAAGAATGTATCCTGATTACATCTCCGCCAAAAAGATGCGTGAGAACTATGAAGGAAATGTATTCTCATGTATGGGTTGTCGTTCTTTCCTTTCTCCTTGGAAGGATGAAAATGGCAACTACAAATGGGAAGGTCGTTTCAATCAGGGAGTTGTCAGCCTGAATCTTCCACAGATCGGAATTCTGGCAAAAGGTGATGAGGATAAATTCTGGTCACTCTTAGACGAAAGACTCCAGTTATGTTATGACGCTTTGATGTGCCGTCACAGAGCTCTGGAGGGTATCACATCCGATGTCAGTCCTATCCACTGGCAATATGGTGCAATTGCACGACTAAAGAAGGGTGAGGTTATCGATCCATTGCTTCACAACGGCTACTCTACTCTGTCGCTTGGATACATCGGATTGTATGAAACTTCTATCCTGATGAAGGGTGTCAGCCATACAGATCCTGTCGGTGAAGAATTTGCTTTAAAGGTTATGAATAGAATGCGTGCAGCCTGTGATAAATGGAAGGCTGATACCGGACTTGGTTTCGGATTATACGGAACACCTGCCGAAAGCTTATGTTACAGATTTGCCCGTATTGATAAAGAGCGTTTCGGTACGATCAAGGATGTTACAGATAAGGGCTACTACACGAACTCTTACCATGTTGATGTACGTGAGAAGATCGATGCATTCAGCAAGTTCAGATTTGAGAGTCAGTTCCAGACGATCTCATCCGGTGGTGCAATCTCCTATGTCGAGATACCAAATATGCGCAACAATCTGGATGCACTTGCAGAAGTGGTTCGTTACATTTATGAGAACATCCAGTATGCTGAATTCAATACAAAGTCTGACTATTGCCATGTATGTGGCTATGATGGTGAGATTATCATTAATTCAGACGGCGAATGGGAATGTCCTCAGTGTGGTAACAAAGACCATGCAAAAATGAACGTTACAAGAAGAACCTGTGGTTATCTCGGTGAGAACTTCTGGAACGTCGGCAAAACAAAAGAAATGGCTTCCAGAGTATTACACCTGTAGAATTCAGGTCTGATGCATGTGGTTCAGCCATACCACAGATAAAGACATATACCACATACGATCAGAATATACCGGAATTTTTATAAAAACACTTGCTATATTGAAAAAATTGGTTTATATTAAAGCTATGCATAAAGTATTTACTTGTATGAACAGTTTACATCCGATTTTTAACTAAGTGCATTAATAATTTCAATTTGTATGGTCTGCATGTCGTAGAGGGCAATGCGGGCCATACTTTTTGTATGGGAGAAATAATAATTATGAATTATATGGATATCAAACGGTGTGATATTGCAAACGGAACCGGAGTTCGAACCTCTCTGTTCGTATCCGGCTGCACACACCACTGTAAAGGTTGTTTTAATCAGGATACCTGGGATTTCAACGCAGGTAAGCCTTTTACGCAAAAAGAGATCGATACGATCATTGAACTCTGTAAGCCGGATCATATTGTAGGTCTTACTTTGCTTGGTGGCGAGCCATTGGAATTCGTCAACCAGCAGGGTCTGCTTCCACTTCTGGAACAGTTCAAATCTACTTACCCGGATAAAACGATCTGGTGCTATACCGGCTACGATTTTGAAAAAGACGTTCTGGACAAGATGTATTATCAGTGGGATTTCACTCACAAATTCCTGTCCTATCTGGATGTTTTAGTCGATGGTGAATTTGTTGAAGAGAAAAAAGTTCTGGATCTGCGATTCAGGGGTTCCACAAATCAGAGAATATTAGATGTTCCAAAATCACTGACTGCCAAGAAAGCAGTCTTATGGGACGAGAAAGGAAGGTACTTCTAATGGCCACATTTGATATTAACATTAAGAAACTGAATGAAAATGCGACGATTCCTTCTTATGGTTCTGAATTTGCTGCCGGAGCAGATCTGTATGCCTGCATGGATGAGCCTGTAACGATTGCTGCCGGAGAAACCCAGTTCATCCACACCGGACTGGCTATCGAGATTCCGGCCGGCTATGCCGGACTGGTCTATGCAAGAAGCGGTCTTGCTTGCAAACGTGGTCTTGCACCTGCCAATAAAGTAGGCGTTATCGACGCTGATTACCGTGGAGAGATCATGGTAGCACTCCACAATCACTCTAATGTTGATCAGACAATCGAAAGTGGCGAACGTATTGCTCAGCTTGTTATCACTCCATACATTACCGGCTGTTTCCATACTGTAGATGAATTATCCGATACCGTACGCGGTGAAGGGGGATTTGGCTCAACAGGAAGAAAATAAACAGACGAAAAAATGTCCATGGTACGAAATGTACCATGGACATTTTTATTCTATCCCATTAACTAAACGTGATCATACTATACACATCGGTATTTACGCTCTTGGAATAAGTGTAATCTTTATCAATCTTTGATACCCAGTTCGTTAAAAGATTATTAAAATAGGCATCATTTGCCTCTTTTGTCAACTCCGCTTTATTCGTAGCGGTTGCTTTCTCATCTGTCAGATATGTCATCTGAAAGATATGATAGCCATTCTCAGTCTCGATAACCGGGGAGATATCTCCATCCTGCATATCATATAAAGTATCCAGCACCTCTTGTCCATAGCTTTCCAGGATCTGATCCTTACTCATCGTATGGCTTCCGGCATATCGCAGGTTGTTTGTGTGGCCAAGGAAAGTAATATTCAGGTTCGGATTGTCCGATAACTGCTGTTTGATCGAAGTATAAGCCTCGTCCGCTTTTTGTTTCTGTTCTGCAATCTTATCCTTACTGTACACTACGATATTTCCAAAATCATCCTCATAATAACATTCAAAGAACATATCGTAAAATGTCGTCATTCTTGCCTGCTCATCGGATACCTCGGCAGAGGAATCGCTCATGACATGATCGTAAATCTTCTTCGCCAGTGCATTCTCCTGAAGAACACGGGATGGTGTATCTGCCTCCATGCCGGTTTCCTTCAACTGCTCATCGGTCAGACTGTTATAAAAATCTTCCGCTTCCTGTTCTGCCTGTGCCTGTTCTTCCTCCGTCAGGCTGATCTTGTATTCATCTGCCTGTGCGATCAATGCCTTAGTCTGGACAATGTTGGATATTACTTCACGCCTTGCCATTTCCTCGACATCCATCTCAATACCGCCATCCGTTTCGATCGTTTTGCCCCAGATGTCGCTGCCGTATTCTTTCTCGTACTCATCAATGGTTGTCTGTGCATAGATATACACCTCGTCCAAATAAATGTTGTCATTTCCGAATTTGAATACAATATATTTTCCTGTATTATCCTGACTCTCTTCTCCGCACGCTGCAAGTGTAAGTAACATCACACATGCGCAGATCAAAGAAATAGCCTTTAGAATTCTACGTTTCATCCACCAAACCTCCTGTTCTTCCAACTCACCGATTTCGGTGTCTGCATCGCCCTGCAAACATTACAGATTTCGGTATGCTGATCATCCTTTATTCTTCTGCAAGCTCCGCGATATCGGCTACAACCGCTCTCGCCTGCTTCCAGATCTCTTTCTCTGTGATCGTCTTCATCTTAAGCACAAAAGACGGACTGTTGCCGATCACAAATTTCATGCTTCCTCTATATTTATCTAATAACGAATCAATCTTTGCTGTGTCGATCTTCGCCTGTTTAAACATCGAAAACCGTAGTTCCGCCCCCGCCAGCATAATGCTGGTTATATAGGCACGATTTGCCTTTGCCTTTAATAAAGATACATCAAGCAGGTTCAGAACCTCTGTCGGCATCTCTCCGAATCTGTCATTTAATTCGTCAATAATATCGTCATAGTCATCATCCGATGCGATATGTGATATCCGCTTGTACAGATCCAGCTTGATAAATTCATTCTTGACATATTCAGCCGGTATATAAGCATCCACCGGAAGCTGTACGGTTGTCTCGAACCGTTCTTCAACCTTCTCGCCCATCTCCTGACGGATCGCATCATTTAACATCTTGCAGTACAGATCATAACCAACTGCTTCCATATGACCGGACTGATCCTCGCCTAAGATATTTCCCGCGCCACGGATCTCCAGATCCTTCATGGACACCTTGATTCCGGAACCAAGATCGGTAAATTCCCGAATTGCTTTCAGTCTCTTTTCCGCAGTTTCTTTAATAAGTTTATCCCGACGGTACATCAGAAATGCATATGCATTCCGATCTGAACGACCGACACGGCCGCGGAGCTGATACAACTGGGATAAGCCAAATGTATCTGCATCATGAATGATCATGGTATTTGCATTCGGAATATCCAAGCCTGTCTCGATGATCGTCGTAGTAACCAGCACATCAATCTCATGATTGATAAACCGGTACATGATGTCCTCCAGCTGTCGTTCATGCATCTGGCCATGCGCATACTCAACGACTGCATCCGGTACAAGGGATGCGATCTCCGATGTGACCATCTCTATATTATTTACCCGGTTATATACATAATATACCTGACCATCCCGCGCCAGCTCACGCTTGATCGCTTCTTTGACAAGTTCGGGATCAAGCTCCATGACATAGGTCTGGATCGCCCGTCTGTCAACCGGTGCTTCTTCCAGAACACTCATATCCCGGATACCGATCAGGCTCATATGAAGTGTACGAGGAATAGGAGTCGCTGTCAAGGTCAGAACGTCAACATTTGTCTTCATCTGTTTGATCTTTTCCTTATGTGTGACGCCAAACCGCTGCTCCTCGTCTATGATCAGCAGACCAAGCTGCTTAAATGCCACATCCTTGGACAACAGCCGATGTGTTCCGATCACGATATCCACCTTTCCGGCCTTCAAATCGGCGATTGTCTCCCGTACCTCCTTCGGTGTACAGAAACGGCATAACAGCCGGATCTCGACCGGGAATTCCTTCATACGTTCTTTGAATGTATTATAATGCTGCTGTGCAAGGATCGTAGTAGGCACAAGATATGCAACCTGTCTGCCATCGTATACTGCCTTAAATGCCGCACGAATCGCAACCTCTGTCTTACCAAATCCCACATCACCACAGATCAGACGATCCATGATCTTGCTGCTCTCCATGTCTGCCTTCGTCTCTGCGATTGCTTTCTTCTGATCATCCGTTTCCTCGTACGGGAACATTTCCTCAAATTCCTGCTGCCAGATCGTATCTTTCGAATAGCAGAAGCCCTGTGATGCCTGTCGTTTCGCATACAGGTTAACCAGCTCTTTCGCGATCGTTGCAACATGACCTTTCACCCGGCTTCTGGTCTTCTCCCAGTCCTTGCTGCCAAGCTTGTTGATCTTCGGTCGTCTGCCCTCTTTATCACTGTATTTCTGGATACAGTCTACCTCAGAAGCCAGTACATAGAGCTTTCCGCCCTCTGCATAATTGATCGTTACATAATCCTTCAAGACACCATCCACTTCAACCTTCTCGATACCGCCATAGATACCAACTCCATAGCGTTCATGGATCACGCAGTCTCCCACACTGATATCGGAGAAATCTTTGATCACTTCACCGGAATACCGTGGCTTCTGATTCTTCTTTTTCTTCGTACTGCTCCGTGCAGTAAAGACGTCGCCTTCATTTATCACAACCAGCTTCAGCTCCGGGAACTCAAATCCTGCCCGAAGTCTTCCTGTCGTAACCATTACCTCTTTCTCGGAAAGAACGCGGTCGGTATCCTCCGAATAGAAGCATGCCACATCATGGCCGGTCAGATTTTCAACCATCCGTTTGGCTCTGGTCGTCGATGGTGAGATAAATACGATTCGATAATTCTTCTCTCTCCATTTTCCGATATCCGCAATTAACGCTTCAAAATTATTTCTGTAGGAATTAACCACACGGCTGTCGTAAGTTACATCATGCCGGATCGTAAAATACCGATCCTCATGATACAGAATAGAAAATGCGAGCGTCTGAAATGCCTGCATTTTCTGCACGATTGCCGGATAGGTAAATAAAATATTCATCATACCCGGAAGGATATAGCCACCCTCCAGGCGGCTCTCCATACTCTCAAGGAAGGTCGCCATATAGTTATCCGCATAATCTGATATCCTCGAGGTCTCATCTAATAAAACAACTGTATTTTTTGTATGAAAGCAGTCTAACAGTGATACGGTCTTACTGTAGAAATACTCTACATAACTGTCGACTCCTGCCATTCCATGGAACTCCGTCAACTGCTCTTTGATCTCTCCGATCTGCTTCTTTAAGCGGGCAGCTTCCTCTGTCTTGAACTCTTTCCGCAGCTTCTCATAATATGGTTTGAATTCCTGCTCCAGCTTACGGATTCCCTGTGCCGTCCTGCGATCCGACAACACCATGTCGCTTGCCGGATAGATCTGGATCTCCTGTACCTGCTCGATCGACCGCTGGCTCTCTACATCAAAGCTTCGGATCGTATCAACCTCCGTATCCCACATATCGATACGATATGGACATTCCTCTGTCAAAGGGAAAATATCAATGATACCACCACGCACAGCAAACTGTCCGACGCCGTCCACGCTGTCAGCCTTTTCATACCCCAGTTCCACCAGTCGTTTCTTAAGCGCTTCAACATCCAGTTCTTCCGCCTCACGGATCGTCACAACGTTTTTCTTAATGTAGGACAGATCCGGCATCTTATCAAATAACGCATCCACTGTCAGAATGATCGTACAGGCTTCTCCCTCGATCAGTCGTCTGAAAATATCCATCCGCCGTCTGGTGATAGAATTTCCATGGATATCTGAGCTGTAAAATAAAATATCCTTCGACGGATACATATACACCGCTTTATCATAGAAACGGAAATCCTCGTATAACTGTTCCATTCTCTGTTCGCTGTAGGTTACAACCAGTCTTACATGTGCATCGGATGAAAATGCATGCATCAGATATACCCGGTCTGTTCCATCATTCCCGGATATATTGACGATGCCATCCTGCTGTTTTAACCAGTCCTTTATCTGTATATAATTTTCGGTATGTTTTACAGGCTCATTGATTGCCTTCATATCGACGCCAAATGCCAGGCTGATACAGCCTGGCTCCCTTTCTTTTTATTTTCTGATTATTATATCCATCCGATCGTATTCAAAGTCTCACCCTGTATGCGGTCGATTCCGATCAACGTATTTTGCCTTTACGTTAATTATATTTATTCATAGCTGCTGCCGCACTGTCTTTTAAAATCAATGCGATCGCATCACAGGCATTATCACAGCCTGCCTTGATCTCCGGAAGTTCGTCTTTTCCGAATCTGGATAATACATAATCTGCAAGATCCATACGATCCGGTTTCTTTCCGATTCCGACACGGACACGGACAAATTCCTGTGTTCCCAGATGTGAAATGATATTCTTCATTCCATTATGTCCACCGGCACTTCCCTTTTCACGGATCCGAAGCTTGCCGACTGCCAGATCGATATCATCATAAGCAACGATCACATCGGATGGATCGCATTTGTAATAATCGACCAGTTCCCGGACACTTTCTCCACTCAGATTCATAAATGTCTGTGGCATTGCAAGGATCACTTTCTCTCCTTCTATCATGCCCCTGCCATAGATCGCTTTATGCTTCTTTTCACTCAATTCTATATTATATTTATCTGCAAGTCCTACAATTACGGAAAATCCTACATTATGTCTGGTTCCCGCATATTTGGTTCCCGGATTTCCAAGTCCTACTATCAGTTTCATCTTATCTTGACCTCATTATCTCTTCTGCTTCTGCAAGCTGTTCCAGTGTATTAACACCCTTGATCTGATCTGCATCCTCCATGGCTGCCGCATCGACCGGAAGTCCCATTTTCTTGATGATCTCAATGGTATCCGGCAGATAATATTCACCCTGTGCATTATCATTTGTAATCTGTGAAAGTGCTGCCAGTAATGCATCACATTTGAAAATATACATACCGGAATTTACTTCTCTAACCGCCTGTTCTTCCTCGGTTGCATCCTTCTGTTCTACGATCTTTGATAAGCCTTTCTCATCACGGATAATTCTTCCGTATCCAAATGGATCTGAAAGCATCGCTGAGATAACCGTAACACCATTTCCTGCTGCAACATGCTTCTTGATCGCCTGCTCTAATGTCTTACCGGTTACAAGTGGTGTATCTCCGCAAAGGACAACAACATCGCCCTCTGTGCCGATAAAATCAGAAGCACACTTGACCGCATGACCGGTTCCAAGCTGTTCGGTCTGTAGTGCATAGCTTACTACATCCTGCATTTCTTCTGTCTTATCAAGCTTCGCATAAGTATCTTTAATACTTTTTTCTACTTCTTCTGCCTTGTATCCAACGATCACGCAGACTTTATCACATCCGGCAGCTCTTGCCGCTTCTATCGAATAGTATACCATCGGCTTACCAAGCACCTCGTGCACAACCTTTGGCTTTTCAGATTTCATTCTTGTTCCCTTGCCTGCTGCAAGGATGATTGCTTTCAGCATAATTACCTCCAAATAAAATATGAGATTACCACAGCTAATTTTACTTTATCCCTATTTCATTTTCAACCATATGGTGGAAATATTTCGTACATTCATCAAATTCTTCCTTACCACATGATAAACATTTCATAAATATAATCTCCTCTCAAATTAAATGAACAACTTATTTATTGAATTTCGTCTCACAACCACTTTATTAATCGACACTTTAATCACAATTCATTTTCTGAAAAGGAACAGATATCCCCATCATCGCACCAGCTAAAATCATTATGCTGGCATAAATCTCATTCAAATTAAAACATACCATAATCATAGCCAAAATAACAAAAATGGAGCAAATCCCCAGTTGAAGATTCTTTATTTTTCCTTTTTTATCCTTTTTTAACTTAACTGTTAAAAATCCTACATCCAATAAAATATAGAGAATAAAGTCTACAATGAATAAAGCAATGTTTAAATCTTTTTCATAACAAATCGCTAAAATAATATTATACAATCCCAAAGCCACAGAACATACTTTGGTTAATTTAGCGTTCCAAATCACATTTGGAATCTTCCATTTGAAAGTAGACCAAACAATCAAAAAACAACCCGAAAACAATATCATTACTCTATTTATTTCCATAAACCTTCTCTCCCCTTGTTATAGATCTTTACCATATATAAATACCAATACTAACACTAAAGCCAGCCACTGCATCTACAGTGGCTGGCTCCGTTTCACGTCTTAAGCTTCCAGTGATTCCTGATATTTCTCAAGTATCATCCGCTGCAGACGTTCTCTTGTCTCAGTATTGATTGGATGTGCGATATCTCTGTACTCACCATCTGCTGCTTTCCGGCTAGGCATCGCAATAAACAATCCCTTATCACCCTGGATCACTTTGATATCATGAACTACAAATTCATTATCAATTGTGATCGAAACGACGGCTTTCATCTTACCTTCTTTTTCAACACCCCTGACTCTGATATCGGTCACCTGCATCGTGTGTACCCCCTTGTCTTTCTTATCTGCTACAATGCGTATCTGAAATTCTTCTCCACGATAACCTTGATGTCACCCGGGCTACCCTGATGAACTGTATTTGCACGGATCGTATCTCTACTTTCTACAATACAGTTTTCAATTACACAATTATCCCCAATGTGTACATCGTTCAGAATAATAGAATTTCTGATCACACAGTTGTTGCCAATGTATACCTTCTTAAATAATACTGAATTTTCTACAGTACCATTTATGATACATCCACTTGCTACCAGGCTGTTATTCACAACCGCTTCCCCATTATACTTTGCCGGTGGAAGATCCTCCACCTTGGAGTAGATGTCAGGATGCTGCTTGAAGAAATAGTTTCTTACATCTCTGTTCAGGAAATCCATGTTTGTCTTATAGTAAGACTCCTTGGTTCCGATGTTTCTCCAGTAAGTATCCATCTTATATCCATAAATCTTCTTTACATTCTTATATCTTACAAGAATATCTCTTACAAAATCAGTTCTGCCTTCATTTGCACAGGTTTCCAGTAATTCGATGAGCTGTCTTCTTCTGATCACATAGATACCGGTTGAGATCGTGTTGTTGCCTGCAACCAGTGGCTTCTCCTCGAAATCTACGATACGGTTGTCCGCATCCATCTGTACTACACCGAAACGGTTCACATCATCTTCTCCCGGTTCGAGATCCTTACATACAACTGTAATATCTGCGCCCTTGCTGATGTGTTCTTCCAGAACCTTACCATAATCCAGCTTGTAGATACCATCACCGGATGCAATAACTACATATGGTTCATGACTTTCCTTCAGGAAATTAATGTTCTGATAAAGTGCATCTGCTGTACCTTTATACCAGTAGCTGTTCTCTGATGTAATGGTTGGTGTGAATATATAGAGACCACCCTGTTTTCTTCCGAAATCCCACCATTTGCTGGAATTCAGATGTTCGTTCAGAGATCTGGTATTGTACTGTGTAAATACCGCTACCTTCTGGATATGGGAATTTGTCATATTCGAAAGGGCAAAATCAATAGCTCTGTAACCGCCAGTAATAGGCATCGCTGCAACAGCTCTCTTTGCTGATAATTCGCCCATCTTGTTGCTATTACCACCTGCTAAAATTATACCTAATGCTCTCATCTCTATTCACCTGCCTTTATAATACTTCCGCCACTCTTTAAGTTGCCATCCGGATAATCTTCCGGAGTAGTCACACCAGATATAGCAGTATTCTTACCGATTGTTACACCATCAGGAACAACTGAGTTCTCTCCGATCGTAACAAGTCCAAATGAATAAATCTGTGGCTTGAATTCGTTGACAGCTTCTTCTCCGATTCCAAGCTTAGCATCCTTACCAATCTTAACATTCTCTGCGATGATAGCCTTGTCCATATATGCATTCTCACCGATCGTTGCGTTATTCATAATGATCGAATTACGGATGACTGCACCCTTTTCGATCGTAACGCCGGAACCGATAACGGAATTCTCAACATCGCCGTATACCTCTGTTCCTTCACCGATGATACATCTGCTTACTCTGCCGCTTGCATCTATGTACTGTGGTGGGATCGCATCTGTCTTGGTGTAGATCTTCCAGAACTCCTCATAGAGATTGAATTCAGGAACAATATCTACTAATTCCATATTTGCTTCCCAGTAAGAACCAAGTGTTCCTACGTCCTTCCAGTAACCCTTGAAGTCGTATGCACAGATCTTCTTGCCATTTGAATGGCAGTATGGAATGATGTGCTTACCAAAGTCACATTCCGGCTGATCCTTCATCTTTACAAGTGCCTCACGAAGCACCTTCCAACTGAATATATATATACCCATAGATGCTTTGTTACTTCTAGGATTTGCAGGTTTCTCCTCAAATTCTGAAATAACATTGTTCTCATCTGTAATTACAACGCCAAATCTGCTAGCTTCTTCCCATGGTACCTGATATGTTGCAAGTGTGATATCTGCATCACAGGATTTGTGATATTCCAGCATGTTCTCATAGTCCATCTTGTAGATATGATCACCAGATAATATCAGAACATATTCCGGATTATAATAGTCTATAAACTCCAGGTTCTGATAAATAGCATTTGCAGTACCTGTATACCATTCGCTGTTATCACTTTTCTCATATGGTGGAAGAACTGTCACGCCTCCTATGTTACGATCCAGATCCCAAGGGATACCGATTCCAATATGCTGGTTAAGCCTCAGTGGTCTGTACTGTGTAAGAACACCTACTGTATCAACACCTGAATTAATACAGTTGCTTAATGGGAAATCGATAATCTTGTATTTGCCGCCAAAAGCTACAGCCGGCTTAGCCAGATTAGAGGTCAGAACGCCTAAACGGCTTCCCTGTCCTCCTGCAAGAAGCATGGCTATCATTTCTTTTTTAATCATAATGTCACCCCTTCGTGCGTATTAATATAAATGCATTATACCACTGTTTTTGTAATAAGCAAAGTTTTTTATTGCATTTTCACAATAAAAGTTGAAAGAATATAGAAATTTTAAACATTTTTACAAAATAAACATATATTTTGCATGAATTTTCCATGTATCTTTTAACAATTTTCACTGTGCATTTTTGATTAAAAAATTTCTTTCCTATATTCTCCGGGTAGAAATGGTTTTCTACTTGTGATAAACTCTAATTAATTATTTTACCGATATACTTTCAGGCTGTTACACAGATTTTGACCTGTCATAATCCCACAAATGCCTGAGTATACGAAGATGAAAGGAAGAAGAACTTATGGCTGAAATTTTAGTAAAAGAATACCGTGGCGATGTTGTTGAAAATGTACATTATGGATCTATTGCTATTGTTTCATCAACCGGCGAAACGATTGCTTATACCGGTGATATCGAGCGCCAGACTTATATGCGTTCCGCAAGCAAACCGATCCAGGTGCTTCCTACCCTGCTCGCAGGTCTTCATAAAAAATATAACCTGAGCGAGGAAGAAGTAACGATCTGTAATTCCTCTCACTGGGGCAGTAATCATCACATCTATGTACTTCAGAGCATCATGGAAAAAACGGGCTTAAAAGAAGAAGATATGATCATGAATCCAACGATCTCCACATCTGCAACACCGCTTGCGGACAAGCTTACACTTGGTTCCAAGCTGAATCCTGTAGAAGGCAAGAGCCGTTTGCAGCACTGCTGCTCCGGCAAGCACTTAAGCCTTATGATGCTGCAGCGTGAACTGACAGGAAAAGTCACCGGCTACCAGCTTCCGGACTCTCCTGTCCAGAAGCAGATCATTTCATTCTTATCCATGCTAAGCCAGACTCCGACTTACCGGATCAGTCTGGGAATCGACGGCTGTGGTGTTCCAGTATTTGCACTTCCAATGCGTAATATCGCACTTGCTTATGCAAAACTTGCAGATCCGTTCAACCTGCCGGATGATATACGGGAAGCAATCACCTATAACTTCGACTGTATTAACAAGAATCCTGAAAAGATCAACGATTACTTTACACCATCTTACTATGTAAATAAGAACCCGGATCTTCTTATGAAGGACGGTTCCAGAGGTGTGATCTGTATGGCGATCCGAAGCCGGAAGCTCGGTATCGTGATCAAGCTCGAAGATGGCTGGAGCGACGAATATCAGGGAATCATTGTTGCCCGTATTTTGGAGCAGCTTCAGTATGATGATAAAGAACTGATCGAACAGCTTAAGGAAACGTATAACACAAAGATTTATAACGACTGCAAGGATGAGGTCGGACACGCCGAAGCAGATTTTGATATCCATATCGAGCAGTCCTATTTCGATGAATTATTCGGAAATGCGGAACCGGAAGAAGACGATTTGGATGAATCTGATGCAGGCACTGCAAACGAAAGCGCTGATTCCGAAGATTCCAATATTGATTCTTCAATCGAAGACGAAGACATGGAAGAACTTGAAGATGATGAAGATATGGAAGATGAGGAACAGCTCTCTGCAGAAGAACGTGCCAGACGCCGTGCAATCCGTGACCGCAGATCCATTCTTGGTCAGAATGTTGTCCTGCCATCATCAAGCCAGACTTTCATCCAGAATCCAATGACCGATCCGATGCGTCCTGTAAAATCTGCCAAGGTGATCTCCACCATCCAGAATAATGACGCCGAATTCGAAGTCTTTGACAAGAAAGACAATGAAGATAACAAAAAGCAGGAATAACACCATGCTTTGACAGGTTGTTCAAGTTTTATATAAGATTGCAATATAGCACACACATACAGCAACACCCATATGGTTATTCCACTATAAATGACTTACTGCGGTTTCTGTTCGCAGCACATGTCTGATTCGTAAATACTCCTGTGCCAACTCGCCTTCGGCTCAAACAGGCACTCGTATTTACTGACAATGTGCAGCTCACAACGAAATCCTCGTATATGTCATGTTATAATGGAACAACCATATGGGTGTTGCTGTATGTGTATGCTATATTTTATGCAATCTTATATAAATCCTGATAGTGTGTGTTATAAAGCATGGTGTTATTCCTGCTCGTTCTGACATTCAGGGCAAATGCCGACATATTCAAGATTGTGGGATGAAATGATAAAGTCCTCATCCGCCAGTCTGCCTCGCTCATCGATCTCAGGATCATATGGGACATGGCTGTCGAAGATTCTTCCGCATTTAGTACAGATAATATGATAATGTGGAACCGGATTGCCGTCAAAATGTTCATTCTTATCAAATGAGAATACATTCATGATAATGCCGTCATCAACCGCATCCGCCAGCACCCTGTACACGGTCGATGCACCTATATTATATCCCCTCTCCATAAGAATCTGATGAAGCTGCTGGGCAGTCGGATGACATTTTAATTCTTTTATAACCGAATATATAACCTGTTTTTGTTTTGTATTTCTTTTCTCTGCCATACCTGTTCACTCCAATAATTTATTCCGAATTTACTTTTGATAAGTCTATACTAACACATATTTTGTCAGGTTTGAACACCTTTTTAAGAATTGTTCTCATTAATTTTAGCCTTTATCCGGCAAATCACCTGTAAATGGAAGTTTTTGCCGGCAAATTAATATTTATAAATTTATTTTTTATGCTTGACATCCTAAGTGTATTGGTGTACTATCTGGCTAGTACAGTAGTTAGGAGGGAAGCATTTGGAATTTAAATCAAACCTGCCGATCTACCTTCAGGTCATCGATGATATAAAAAAGAAGATTATTACAGGTGCCCTGCCACTTGGTACCAAGCTCCCATCATCCAGAGAGCTTGCTATCCAATATGACATCAACCCGAACACCGCGGCCCGGGTTTATAACGAGATGGAATCTCTCGGACTGTCATATACGAAACGTGGAATTGGTACATTTGTAACAGAAGATCCTCAGGTAATTGATCGGCTGAAACAGGAACAGTTAAAGCAGATCCTTACAGTTCTGGATGAACAGCTCACCGGTATGGGATATACACCGACAGAGATCATCCGATTATTACAGGACTACTATTCCCTGTAAAAACAAGTATTGAAAGGAATGAATACTATGATTAAATGTGAACACTTAGTAAAAAAATATATGAGTACGACCGCAGTTTCGGACCTGTCACTGGATATTATATCCGGTAACATTTATGCGCTACTCGGTCCGAACGGAAGTGGTAAATCTACCCTTATGAAAATGATCGCCGGACTTTCAAAACCGACCTCCGGTACGATCACGATGGATAACCGGCCATTAGATTACAAAGCTAAAGCGCATATCGCATATATGCCTACAGAAGCCTATTTCTTCGGTTATATGAACTGCATCGATGTCGGAAAATATTACCGTGATTTCTTCGCTGATTTTGATTATGACAAATACATGCGATTGTTACAGGAAATGGATCTGTCGCCAAAGCAAAAAGTGCGTGAGATGTCATCCGGTATGATGGCAAAGCTGAAGATCGTTGCAACGCTTTCAAGGAATTCGGAAGTTATTATGTTAGACGAACCATTAAACGGCATCGATATCATTGCCCGTGAAAAAATCATTCATACAATCGTGTCTAATATCTCAGATGACACTGCCGTTATCATGTCAAGCCATCTGGTGGATGAACTGGAAAAGATCATTGATCATGCCATCTTCATCAAAAACGGAACCTGTGTATTACAGGGTAATGCAGAAGAACTTCGTATCGCACAGGGCAAATCCATTGTTGATATGTATAAAGAAATCTACGCATAAACTGGGAGGTATTGAATTATGTTAAAAATGTTAAAATATGAATTTCGCCGTGGAATCTTTCCACTTCTGATCGTAGGGATCGTCATAGCTGCCATTGAGCTTTACTTTCTCATTAGTACGTTAACCGAACATGCAAATCACTCTGTTATTGCTATTGCCCTGCTTATTCTCGCGGCTTTCTGCTGTTACCTGTTTGTATTGATCTACGGCATAATCAGTTACAGTCAGGATCTGAAAAACAAATCGGGATATCTGGTCTTTATGGCTCCTATATCCAGCTATAAAGTAATCGGCGCCAAACTGTTATCCATCCTGCTGACAGGTGCAATAATCGTTGCTGTTATATTCGGATTACTGACCTTAGATCTCAGCCTGGCATACTCCACATATGACTCCATTGATTCTTTTTATGATTTTCTAAGCAATATTCTTGAAATGGGGGGATATTCCCTGGGCGGCGTTATCTTAAGATTACTGGCATTTATCCTCGTATTCCTGATCCAGTTCTTTATGACGATCACACTTGCCTACCTTGCGGTATCGGTATGCTCCACCATTCTTCAGACAAAGAAAATTAAAGGTTTTATCAGTTTCGTACTGTTCATCGTCTTCTATGTGATCCTGTCTGTAATTGCTTCTAAGATTCCCCATCTGTCCAATCCCGGACCGGATGCGACATTTATGGAAGCCATGTATGCCATGATCCCACAGATCGCACTCTACTTCGTAGTAATGGTGGCAAGCTATATCGGAAGCTCCGTGCTCCTCGAAAAGAAGATCAGCTTGTAAATATACTCAGCACGAACGAACAGGCAGCAACCCTCAACCGGGGCATTCTCAAACACGCATGACTACTCATTACTGTTTCCATTGCAAAAACTTATCATGACTCGATATAACAGGAAACACATTTGTATATAAAACAAGGGCATATCTGTAAAATCATAGCATGAACGACTGAGTTTCAATGATTCGATGCTGCTGCAAAGGACACAACGAATTTATCGTGTCCGGCGCAGCATGCAGATCGAATCTGAATTGAAACGAAGGTAGTCATGCGTATTTTACAGATATGCCCTGTTTTTATTACTAAAATGTGTTTCCGTCCCTACACCCCTATGGTGTGCAGGTCGATCCAGTTATAGATATCGTAATATGCCTGAATATTATTGATCTCGTTTATGACTTCGTGACGCGCATCCTTGTACAGGATGCATTTGACATCATCTGTGATATATCTGCTGTATTTGTTGTATAAAAGCTTCACGTCCAGGCCATAGTGTCCGACCGGATCTTTGCTTCCTGATATGAATAATACCGGCATATTCTTTGGCACATTTGCCAGATTATCCTCATCCTGAATAAATTCCAGTGTTTTGAATAACGTCTTGTAGCCCTTTACCGTAAAGGTATAGTCATACATCGGGTCTGCCATATATTTGTCAACCTGAACATAGTCTCTGCTCAGCCAGTCTTTCACGGTACGCTTCCGTTTCTCACCGTTCATGATCGTCATTCTGGGAATACCGAAAAGGTAAGTACCAAATGCAAGCACCTGCAACAATTTGCTTCTATGCTTCTCACCACGGAGCATACTCTCCACTCCGGCTACCGCCTCTCCGATCTTCAGCATACACTTCGGATGTCCGCCCGTTCCCATACAGATAAAACCATCTATGCTGGCATTTTTCTGCACCTTTGCAGGGTACTTTGGATCTTTTGCATATTCGCATATATACCTTCTTGCAATAAATGAACCCATGCTGTGTCCCATAAGGAAATACGGAAGATCCGGATATGCCCTTTTTATGCATCTGGTCACACGATGAACATCTGCTGCCATCGTCTTACTGGCATCATAAGCATACATATAACCCATCTCGGATTTATTTCTGGCTGTCAGTCCATGCCCCAGATGATCATTTCCACATACCAGAATTCCTCTGGCAGCCATAAATCTTGCAAAATGATCATAACGCTCCATGTCCTCTATCATACCATGAGAGATCTGAAGCACCGCCTTGATCTCTCCTTGCGGAATCCAGACAATGACATGTAATTTATCTCTTCCGTTGGATGATGGAATATATGTCTCTTTTTTCTTTACGTTCTGTTTCATAAGCAACCTCCCATTGTTAGTATCCGCTTTCGGAAAAAAATTTATGCATTCGGCTCCTGATTTTCTTCCTTCCAGTAGATATTTCTGTGTTCTACAGAGGTCGAGAATGCGATCAAAGTCTTTGTTTTTCCAAATCTCTGCAATTCACCGATAAACAGATCCAGCGCCATCGTTGTCTCAAAGATAACCTCGATCAGCATGGAATAGTCACCGGTCACACAATTACATTCCACAACATTTTTGCAGTTCTTGATAAATGGATAAAAATCCTGTTTGTCGTTCGGCTCTACCTCTAAATTAATAAATGCTTTTGTATAATATCCCAGTGCGATCGGATTGATCTGTACCTGAAAGCCCTCGATCACCCCTGCTTCCTTTAACCGCTCTATTCTTGTAGATACTGCTGTTGATGATAGAAACACACATTCTGCAATATCCTTTAAAGACATACGGGCATCCTTCTCTAACAGTTCCAGAATCTTCTGATCTACCTCATCCAGACAGTAAGCTGTCTCTTTTACTTCACGCATAGTTTTACTCTCCATTTTCTTATACATCTCATCTGCCAAATACCTTTATTTATATAAAAACTTTGGTATAGAAAAAGGACATCCTTCATCTGAGAAGGACATCCCTTTCATATTTCTGATATCAATGTACTTCTATCTATCCTGTCTGTATTTTACTACTAATAACAGGATAAATCCAGCACTAAAAATACCATGTAGTATCGCATCTGTATATTTTACGGGAATATACCCTTGATCTCTTCCGTATGGATCAATCGTTTTAAGGCAATGATATAGGCTGCCATCCGCAAAGTACAATGACTCTTTTTGCTCTCCTCCACGATTTCTCCAAATGCTTTCGTCATGATCGTTTCAAGCATCTCATTTACCTGCGGTTTTTCCCATGTCATTTCCTGAATGTTCTGTACCCATTCAAAATAAGAAACAATAACACCGCCACTGTTTGCAAAAATGTCCGGCACAAGCTTGATACCTCTTTCTGCAAGGATCGGATCTGCATCTGCTGCCGTCGGTCCATTTGCACCCTCAACGATATAAGAACATTTTAACTTCTCCGCAACCTCTTTCGTGATCTGATTTTCAAGCGCTGCGGGAACCAGCACGTCACAATCACAGGTAAGAATATCTGTATTCGAAATATGGGTAACACCATCTTCCTGATAGTCTGCAAGCAGACCGCCGGCTTCTACATAAGCTGTTACCTTATCTGCATCCAGTCCGGTCTCCTTATAGATTCCACCCGACACATCACTGATCGCTACAACAACTGCACCTCTGTGTCCAAATATCCTGGCTGTATTGCCGCCAACATTACCGCATCCCTGAATTGCAACCTTAGTACCCTCTAACACCTTGCCATCTTCTGCAAGAAGGAGCTTGGTACTAATCACAACTCCACGTCCGGTTGCCGACGGTCTTCCCTTGGAGCCGCCAAGCTCCAGCGGTTTTCCTGTCACAACTCCGGGACAAGGTTTGCCCTTTAACTGGCTGTATGTATCTAACACCCATGTCATGATCTGTGCATTTGTATTCACATCAGGAGCAGGTATATCGGTATCTGCTCCGATGATCGGCTCGATCGCATAGGTATATCTTCTTGTCAATGCACACAATTCCCGTCTGGAAAGTGTAGCCGGATCTACTTTGATACCACCCTTCGCTCCTCCAAATGGTATATTTGCCACTGCACATTTTAATGACATCCATGTTGCAAGTGCTTTGACTTCATTCAGAGATACGTCCTTGTGATAACGTATACCTCCTTTGAACGGTCCTCTGATATTTGAATGCTGGACTCTGTATCCTTCAAATACCTTAACACTTCCGTCATCCATCTCCACAGGAAGGTAAACCTTAGTCTCACGCTGTGGATTCCTGATGATCTCAAACATCCTCTTGTCAATTCCGCCAATGTTCATGGCTTCTTCCATCACTGCTACCACATTCTCATATGGGTCGTACTGTCTGCTCATCTTCGTATCTCCTCGTTTAACAAATATTTTATTGTCACGAGTTATCCGGTGTTACCTGTAAGGGATAAACCTTTTGACAAGAGGCATTCTAGTCCTCCTGCATTTATACGTCAATATCTCAAGCCAAAGACCATTCAAAATGATATTTTCAAGCATTTTATCTTAATAATGTATATTCATAGCAAGTCAAACTTGAAATAATCAAGTTCGGTTTGTAACATCGATCACATACAACTGGTGCAGTGCTCTTGTACAGGAAATGTAAAATGCATGTCGGCTGATCCGGTTTTCCATCACATCCTGTTCATTGATAACAAATACTGCATCGAATTCCATCCCCTTTGCAAGAAACTTCGGAAGAACGACCACACCTCCATTATAGACGGTCGACTGGTTCGTAAGATATGTCACCTGCTCATATTCTTCCAGTTCTTTATATATGGCAAATGCACGTTCTTCATCATCACAGAGAATTGCCACATTATCAAAATCATCCAGTTCTCCATAATCAAGCTTCTCTGCGATAAATCCGGCAGCATCTTCTATACTCTCCGCCTGCTCTGTTACCGGCTCCATGCCATGGCGGTTAAGTGGATGGGCCTCCACCTCGTCTGACGCCCGGTCTGCTTCCAGTATCCTGTTACAGAATTCTGTGATCTCACAGGTTGAACGATATGCAGTATCCAGAGTCTTGATCTGGCAACCACCTGTTCCTCCATGCGGCACAAATACCGTCTGCAATACATCCAGCACCGTTTCCTCCGGATTATAATAAAGCACCTGCAGACTGTCACCCAGTATCGTCTTCTTACATTTAAAAATACGATCCAACACCGCATACTGAAATATATTGTAATCCTGCATCTCATCGATCACGAGATGCTTGATATTGTCATAAGACTTACATCCATAGAAATAAATCTGCAGATAAAAGACTGCCAGAATATCTTCATAGCACACCTTTCCATACTCATTCCGGTATTGTTCGATACCCGGATGCTGTTCAGCCTGACTGTTAAGAAAGTTCTGATATAATTCGATCAGGTTGCGCTCCGCATATTGATAGATCATCTCTTTTGTGATCTGATTCTCCATCTTCTGATGCTTCTCATCCGTAAATGCCTGATCCTGTTCATCCTCTACCCTGTCTGCTATAAAATATGCGATCTTCTCAAAACGTTCATAGACCGGATATCTGGCAAAACGATTATAGAACATCTTCTCGATCTGGTCCTTTGTAAATTCTGTTTTCTCAAAATGGAAATCTTTAAACTTAATATTTTCCGTATAATCTTCCAGATATTTGTTAAATGCCTGATAGAACGCAATCGATGATTTCCATGCAATATTCTTCATCTCCGGACTTTCCATATCGGGATGCGTCGTGATCCGGTCTGCCTGTTCCAGCTTTGTCTCATAATCACAGTCCACAAACAGGATTTCCTCCATCAGAGAATCAAATTCCTTCTCCGGTACATTATCCTCGCCGACCTCCGGCAGCACACCGGCAATATAATCGCCAAAGATTCCATTTGGCGACAGGATCATAACATTGTCTGCCGACATCGTCTTACGATTGTTGAATAACAGCCACGCCAGTCTGTGCATCGCAACTACTGTCTTACCACTTCCTGCCCGTCCGTCCACAATAAGATTATAAGCGGTCTTATTACGGATCAATGCATTCTGTTCTTTCTGGATCGTTGCAACTACGGATTTCATCTTCGTGCCGCTGTTCTTTCCCAGTGCATCAAGCAGGATCATATCATTGATCTTCTCATCGGTATCGACTGCATTATGTAGTCTTCCATTGCTGATATCAAATTGCTTCTTCTCTACGATCTTTCCAGAATATTCTTTATCGGGTGCCTGATAGGATGCCTCGCCCTTCTCATAATCATAATACATCGATGCGATCGGAGCACGCCAGTCATAGACCTTCTGATCCTGTTCTTCCATCGACCAGTAGCCGTTTGTTCCGATATAGACCGGAAGAACCTGTCCATCCTCCTGATACTCAAATGCAATCTTTCCAAAATACGGGCTCTCGATCTGATGCGCCAGTACATCCACCTGCTTTGCCGCATGTTCGATAAAAAACGTATCGTTATTTACATTGTTCATGTTCTGCAGGAATTCCTCGTCGTCCATATCACCGTGGCTGTCACGCATATATTTCTTCTGTGCTTTGATCGCTTGATTCCGATAGTCGATGCTTTCCTGTGTCGTCTGAAGATCACACTGCAGCTCATTTTCTACTTCTTCAAAATATTCCTGCTCTTCTTCCGGCGTTGTCTCTCTATATGTTTCCTGAACCTGTTTCTTGTCCATTTTCTTTCCTTTCAAAACAGACATCACCCGAAATCTGATCCACCTGACTTCAAATGATGTCTGTCTTCTTATTTCTTTTTTAATTTTATTTTCTTGCTATAACTGCCATAAGTCTTATTACACTTTGCTCTGACGCGGTACTCATAAGTCTTTCCGGACTTCGCAGTCTTATCCGTAAAGGATACCTTCTTACTGGAGGTCAATTCTCTGATCCGTTTCCACGAACCATTCTTCGTCCTTCTGTAGATCCGATAGCCCTTTGCACCCGCTACCTTTTTCCATGTCAGGCTTACACCTGATTTTTTGTTTGTTATCTTTGTTATCACTGTCTTTGCAAGATTTATACTGTATGGTACTTCTATCTTGCCACTGTAGTTACCCTTACCTGTGATCACGCAAATGGCAGTTCCCGGTTTATCTGCATTTTTATAAGTTACCTTATAATCAGATCTTGCAAGTCCACTTACAACAGCCTTCGGCTTGCAGTTTTTTCCTGCATATATATAACTCGTCTTCGACAGTTTTACCTTCTTCTTCGTCATATCCTTTTTAGATACAACCAGTTGGTAACCGGCACTTGCGCTTTTATAATTTGCATCCGCAGCCACCCTGGCTGTGATCGTGCAGGAGCCTGCTTTTTTGATCGTGATATAACCGAACTGATCCGGCTCTGCAACAGCTGTATTTGACGACCGGTAAACTACTTTTCCTGTAGAATTCGTAGTTACCTCATACTTATAGTCAGCATTTCCGTACTTCTTTGTAAGCTTTTTCTTTGTAAATGATATCTCCGGCATGTCCTTCTCTGTTCCATCTGCATCATAATCCGTATATCTGGTATCAAGTCCCATATCATCAAAATAATCATGAAGTTTAATAACTCCCCAGCCGTACTTCTCGTCCCAGCCAAGAGTTCCTCTGTCCTCCGCATATTGCTTCAGACGATTCTTAACCCCTTTATAATTCAATTTGGGTTCTATCATCTTAATGTAAGCAATTGCCGCCACTACATGCGGTGTCGCCATCGACGTACCGGACATAGACTTCTTACCGCCACCAAGATATGTAGATACAACCGCCGTTCCTGGAGCAGCAAAATCGATCATGTCTCCATAGTTCGAATAATCCGATGCGAACATTCCGTTATTTCTGATTGCTGACACGGTTATGACATTTTCTTTATTTGCAGGATACGTCATAGCAACATCAGATGCCTTATTCCCTGCTGCACAGCACACAACCGTTCCTGCTGTCTCGGCTTTCTTTAACACATCCTTCAAATAAGATGAATATGCCCATAACATTCCGGTCCAGCCGAAGCTCATATTTACCACATCTGCTTTCTGGTCTACTGCATATTGCAGTGCACTTCGAATTGCAAGATTCGATGATTTCCCATCTCCGTCAAATGCCTTCAACACCATAAAATTCACATTATCAGGTGTATTATCCGCTATTATTCCTGCTACATGCGTACCATGTCCGTTTTCGTCTACATATGCGGTTGTCTTTTTAACAGAATCAGAGCCTTTAAAATAAAAGCTTCTCCTCTTATCGACTCTGTTATTAAAAATCTTGTTTGTCGTATCCAGGCCGGTATCGATCAGGGCAACCGTCACATCTCTGTCTACCTGATAATAGTCATATTCAGCCTTCAGATAGCCCATACCCATATAAGATCCGCCCCATGACATTGTCTTATAATCTGTTACGCCGGTAAATGTCGCCAGCACGTCATCCGTAACAACCTGATCTATATAGCAATTATCTTTTCCATAATCAGATACCAGCTCATAATATGCATACTTTGTATCGGCTTCCGTGTCAAACTGCAGCACATATTCATTATATTTACCATAATGAAGAATCTCGGAAGCACCATAATCATCTGTCAGCTTCCTGCCATCCGTCAGAACCATAAGGCGCTTCAACTGATAGGTATCATCCGCCTTTTCCTTCTGAATGTTCTTATCTTCCGCATCTGCCAACTCTGCCGAATCCTGTTTCTCCGGTTCTTCCCACGTATCATTGATCAGAGCAACTATATCTGATGCATCATCCACTTCTTTTAACTTTGCATTCAGTGCATATTCACTCTGTATATTCTGTTCAGACTGTGTAGAAGTATCCTCTGTGTCTATCGAAGCCTCACTCCGGTTCATCAGATCATCTGATTCTTTATTATGCGCAGCATCCCCACTCAGCTCTGACACAGTATAAGAATCTCCGTGAATCCGAATCGTATTCTCCCGAGTATCCTCCGAAGGCAGATCCTCTATGTCGTATGTATGTATCGACGTTTTATTCGAATCTGTTCCTGTCTGATCCGAAAATCCTGTCTTCTTATCCGACAGTCCACCCCATGTCAAAACTGTGCATGTCAAAACGGCAGCCATTCCGATACAGATTCCTGCTTTTTTATAATTTGTCTTTCGACTGTTATTCTTTGAATCTTTTCTCATATTTTTCTCTTTCCTTAAAAACTGTCTTATGGCAGCATTATTCTTTATTGTAGCACATATCAAAAGTTTTGTGAACCGACGCGGCACTTTCAGGCAAAGGAATTTCACGAACATTTTATAGTCATTCTATCCATTTCATGTTAGAATAAGACATTCAATGAAATCGGAGGAATTTTTTATGAGTAACGAAGGCAAGAAATGTACGGTTCACTATACAGGAACATTTAACGACGGAACCAAATTTGATTCATCTTATGACCGTGGGGAACCGATCGACTTTGTATGCGGTGCAGGCATGATGATCAAGGGCTTTGACGAAGCGGTTAAGGGCATGGCGATCGGTGATATCATCGATGTACACCTTATGCCGGAAGAAGCATACGGCATGCCGGATCCCGACAATATCTTAACTGTTGAGATCAGCCAGCTTCCCGGTGCTGAAGATCTGGAAATTGACCAGAAGGTATTCCTGTCAAATCCTGCCGGACAGTCTTTCCCTGTTAAGGTAACCGCCAAGGATGACACTACGATCACCTTTGATGCAAACCATGAGATGGCAGGCAAGGAACTGAACTTCAAGATTGAACTTCTGGATGTAGAATAAACAGGAAAAAATTATGTACACCTGATGTAAAATCTCCCAGACGTTCCGGATATGATATACTACGAATTTCTACTCGTCACACGCATCTATTCGCTCATGCTCCTGTGCCAACTCGCCTTTCAGGCTCAAACAGGCACCCGCATTCGCTGATAGCGTGTTTCTCGCAACAAAATTCTCGTATCTATCATATCCGGAACGTCTGGGAGATTTTTTATACCAAGTATACCACATTATATCCTCTAACATCTTCTCAATCTACATAAGCCTGAATCCAGCTTGTAATACAAAACTGCCATATTAAGACCTCAAGCGAGGATTTCGTTATGAAATGCATATACCAGCAAATGTGGGTGCCTGTCTGAGCCCAAAGGGCGAGTTGGCACAGGAACATTTGCGAATCAGGTATATGCAGTTCATCGAAACCACAGCGTGTCTTAATATGGCAGTTTTGTATTACAAGCCAATTCAGGCTTTATTCATTTTACTCGTCGAATTCGTAGTCTTTGCCCGGAAGGATAGCGTTTAAAGCAATTCCAAGGATAGCTGCGATAGCAAGTGATGTTAATGTGATAGATGTTCCTGCAACTGTGAAGGTAATACCATCACCGAATCCGAGTCCGCTGACAAGGATTACAGCAGCAACGATCAGGTTACGTGACTTTGTGAAATCAACCTTATTTTCAACAACATTACGAACACCGATAGCTGAGATCATTCCGTACAGCATGAAGCTGACACCACCGATGATCGATGCAGGAAGTGAACCGATACACTCAGCAACCTTTGGTGAAAAGCTGAGAAGGATCGCATATACAGCAGCCAGACGTACGACTCTTGGATCGTATACACGGCTAAGCTCAAGAACACCGGTATTCTCACCGTATGTTGTATTTGCAGGGCCGCCGAATGCAGCAGCAAATGCTGTAGCAAGACCATCACCGATCAGAGTTCTGTGAAGTCCCGGATCCTTGATGAAATTATTTCCTGTTGTAGCTGAGATTGCTGAGATATCTCCGATATGCTCCATCATGGTTGCAAGAGCGATAGGTGCCATTACAAGGATGGAAGTAATATTGAATTTACAAAGCTGGAATGGAGGAAGATCCACCCATCCGGCATCCTTTACTGCCTTAAATGTGAAGATTGCAGATCCGTCCGGATTGTGAACACCACATTTGAAAAGAATAAATGCAACTACATATGAGATCACAACACCCATAAGGATTGGAATGATCTTGAACATTCCTTTGCCCCAGATATTGAAAATTACGATAACTGCAAATGCGATAATTGCAAGAAGCCAGTTTGTTTTTGCATTATTTACGGCTGATGGCGCAAGACTCAGACCGATACAGATAATGATCGGACCGGTAACAACAGGTGGAAGGAAACGCATAACTCGTTTTACGCCAACCAGTTTTACAACCAGTGCAAGAACCAGATACAACGCACCTGCCACTACGATACCACCACATGCATAAGGTAATTTCTCACCCATAGACATATCTTTGAAGATTCCGGTATCAAGATTTGCGACTGTGTGAAAGCCTCCTAAGAAAGCAAATGAGGAACCCAAAAATGCAGGCACCTTTAATTTTGTACATAAATGGAAGAATAATGTTCCGATTCCGGCACAGATCAGTGTAACCTGAATGGATAAGCCCTCTCCATTAAAATAAGTATTTACCAGAATTGGTACTAAGATAGTTGCACCAAACATGGCAAACATGTGCTGCAAACCTAACAGCAACATTTTCGGAACACCCAGTTCCCTTGCATCATAAATCGCTTCTTTTTTCTGATTCATAATAATCTCCCTTCTTCTATTGTACCTGTTTTACTGTGATACTATCGATCGAAATGCACGCCTTCTTTCGACAAAACCTCCAGCACACCATCTTTACGATGATAACATAAGAAGGGAGATTTGTGAACTGCAAATCTCCCTGTTTTTTATAAATTTGTTATATTTGTAAAAACTTTCAATATTGAAAGTTTTTAGGTCGTTTTTGTTTCAGATCATTCAATTTTGAACATTATGACCAAATGACTTATTCAACATTTTTCAACGCCTCATCCATCGGGATCCGTTTGATCCTTTTTACCTGGAAGACAGCGATGATTCCATAGGCTGCCATCGCCAGGATAAAGATCGCAGGATAAATATACGGAGCAATATAGATCGTCATCCATCCACTGATCGCTTCCTTCATCATCACATAATAGATGCCGGAGATCGCCACCTGTGAGAGAATGATTCCAAGGATGACACATACTGCCATCACCCAGGTTGTTGCAGACAGGTACAGCTTGTTGATCTCTTTGTTCTCATATCCAAGGATCTTTACCATGGATATTGATACGGTATTTCTCTCAATGATCAGCTTTGTAAGCAGATAAACCATCAGCATGAACATCGCCAGTGCGAATACCTCAAACATATAGAACATCTGGCCCATGGAACGATCAAGCTGTCTTGATACCTTTGTCAGATCTTCCTCTGTGACGACTGTCGCGATCAGCTTCTCATCAATATCAGTCAGCTTCTCATTTGAGAAATATCCTGAGAAATATCCCTCTTCGACATCGAACATTTCCCGATATGTCTTCTCATTCATAAATACTGCCAGTGCCGCAGGATATGTGCACACACCGGAAACCTTTATCTTATAAGAATCGGATGAATATTCCTTATCCAGTGTGATCGTATCCCCATTTTTCAGTTTATATTTGTCACGAAGTCCGTCAGAGATCAGCATTTCTCCATCCGCAGGCTGTACCTTGGAATACTTGCTGTCATCCGAGATACCATAGACCATGACTTCTTCATCTCTTATATCTGTTTTATAGATCAGGGAAGTTACCAAGTATTTCTCTGCATCCTTGTTCTCTGTTTCCACAGGCATTTTCAAAACGTACTGATAATCCGCAAGCATGTTGTCCAGTGTTTCATCCTGATAGTGTTTTAAAAGCGGCGACATCATCATTCCGAACATCAGCAAAACGATCGCAAATGTTACTCCAATAAACAATACGATATAGCTTGGCAGATTCTGCAGGATCACACGTATACGGAATCTGGTAAAGAAACGGAAATGTGGCAGCTTGACCGCTTTCTTTCTCCTTGACTTTGAAAGATCCCGTCTGATAAACCGAAGCGGTGACATACGGAGCTTCGAATAGATCATCCATGCTGTTATGACAAGCATCAGCACGATCGGAATAACCGTCGTTTTTACAAATGCTTCCGCATTCCATTTTGTCACATATTTTGTCAGACTGTAACTTCCATAATACATTGCCACACAGACATTTTTAAATACTGTATATCCCAGAACATTTCCGATTACAGCTGCTACAAATGTAACCAGGATCGGAAGAGAAATGTAATGTGCCAGTAATTCTCCTCTTGTGTAACCGGAGGCCCGAAGAGTACCGATCGTGCCGGCTTCCTTTACGATCGTATTGTTGATCGTAATCGCAAAGATAAATGCCATGATCACGATTATAATATAAAGCAGTGTTTCCACCATTATCGAATCACTACCCATATCCTCTCCGGTAAAATTAATTGCCTGATTCGTATATCTTGGAATAAACTTCTCCACTTCTCCATACTGACTGATCACCCTTGCAAGATCATCGGATACATCCTTCTCCGCTTTCTCATCTTCAGGTTCATCGTCATAGATCCAGGCATAAGAATAATGCATCAGCCCTTTGTCAAAGCTTTCAAACCGTTCATCCGTTACGATCGCAACACCGAACAGCACGGAATCAAACATCGTATCATTGTTATTCTGGAATAATGTGCTGTAATCAGATAATGCTACAAAGCCCGATACCTTATATGTCTGCCCATCAACCGACAGATCATCTCCTACCTTGATCCCATTATTTTCCGCATACATACGATCAATTGCAATCTCGTCCTCTGCCGTAGGGAACGCTCCCTTCATCAGACAAACCTTATCCACATCTGTACGATTCTTAAAAATACGGAGTGTACTTTCATCCCCATCTTTTTCTACGATTTTCTCATAGTAATAATTCTCATACAGCTTTACACCCTCATCTTCAATCGCTCTCTTCACCTCGGATGATGCTTCATCCTTGTACTCAAAATTACCATTCTCGATATTATACTTATCAAAGCTCTCATCATATGTAGCGATCATACTCTTACCGGCTACCAGAAAGCCGGACACAAAACCAATACTCAAGATCATAAACAGGAAAATAACCAGATACTTTCCGAGATCGGCAGCCAGTTCCTTCGGCAGCCGTTTCCACAATGGATTCTTCATATTATAAATTCTCCTTTTCTCTCTTCCACTTCTGTATTACCAGTCAAGCTCCATTGCAGGAACCTTTACATCATTTACTATATTCTTACGGATCATTCCATCACGCAGTTTGATCACACGGTCTGCCATATTCTTGATCGCATCATTATGTGTAACCATGATAACGGTATTTCCATATTTCTGATTTACATCCTCGATCAGCTTCAGGATCTCTTTCGAGGTCTTATAATCAAGTGCACCTGTCGGTTCATCACAGAGCAGGATATCCGGATTCTTAACGATAGCCCTTCCAATTGATGTTCTCTGCTGCTGTCCACCGGACAACTGATTCGGAAGCTTATGTCTGTGCTCATATAAACCAAGCGTCTTTAAGATATCATCGACATCAAGCGGTGAATCACTTAAATATGCACCAACCTCTACATTTTCCTTTACGTTCAGATTCGGGATCAGATTATACATCTGGAATACATAGCCAAGATGCTTTCTTCTGTACTGTGTCAGCGTCTTCTCATCCATATCAACTGTTTTTTCCCCATTGATCGCTATATAACCACTGTCCGCATTATCGATTCCGCCTATGATATTCAATAGCGTAGACTTACCGGAGCCGGATGGTCCAAGCAAGACACAGATTTCTCCCTTCGTCACTGTAAAATCCAGTCCTCTTAATACCTCTGTCCGGTTCTCCCCTGATCCGAAGCTCTTTTTCAGACCACTGATCTGTAAAAAATTCTGATTTTTCATTTAACTGTTCCTCCTTTTTAACTCGTCCAACAATATTCTTCTAAATGCTGTGTAATTATTTATTCTTTTCTTTGAACATTTGATTATTTGTTCATATGTTTAATAACACATACATAGGTCGTTGTCAACCCTTTATCTGTTTTTAGTTAGTTTCTTCTAACATTATACTGTCAAATTTCTGTTTTTGTATACAAAAAGCCGGTACTTATTGATAAAAAATACCAACAAGCACCGGCTTTTTACCGGATGACTCATTTAAAAGTAATATTCCCGGATCTCACAGTTCTTAATCCCGAAATGCGCAAACTCTTCATTTGTCATATCATAGAAATATGACTGTACGATTCTTGAAATTCCATTATGCGCAACCAGCAGATATGTCTTATGATCCGACTCCGCCTTTACATCATCTAACAGATTATAGACACGCTGGCACAGATGCATCATCGTCTCTCCACCATCATAATGATCGAGGAAATGGGATTTTGCCTCCATGAATTCTTCCCCATTTCTAGGTGTTGATTCAAACCGTCCAAAGTTCTGCTCCTTTAATCTCGGCTCCATCCGCATCGGAATTCCTGTCATCTCCGATATATGTCTGGCAGTCTCGGCTGCACGAACAAGCGGTGAATATAATATCTCATCGATTCCCGGCTGTTCCTCCGCCAGCTTTCTTCCAAGCTCTTCTGCCTGTTGATGTCCAAGCTCTGTAAGTTCAATATCAGTTGCACCGCATATCTTATTCTCCACGTTCCAGATCGTCTGTCCGTGTCTTGTAAAAAATACTTTTCCCATGTTGTCTCCTTATTCTCATACTATAGAATTGTACGGTGGCTCTGAGACGAGAAGGGTGTAACAGCGCACTCTCGTTCTATTCCTTACGCAACAGTACTAAGTTCGCCGCTTTCTTGCGGCTCACTAAGGACTGGCGTAAGGAAAGGTCTGTTACACCCTTCTCGTCTCAGAGCCACCGCACAATTCTATCCAGACGACACTTTTTATTGGATTATATATACTATAATTTCACACCGGCTGTCAACTTTATTCCATAGGATTTCACAGGCTCATTCATGTAAGAACCTCTACAGACGTTCAGCAATCGCAATTCCGGTAGCGGTAGCTGCAAGGCCTCCTTTTCCTGTCGCCAGAAACGATCCGTATAACCCGATCTCCACCTTTCGGATGGGTTCATCCATCAGCTTATAACAGATATATCCGATCCTTACTGCACCTGCCGTATGCGAGCTGGACGGTCCGACCATGACCGGACCTACAATATCAAAAATACTCATTCTGCCACCTTCCTGTTAAAAGGAAAGGCCACCGATATCTTCTGCATTCCATACAACTCTGTCGCCCAGAAATTCCATGAACTGGCATTCGATACTCCGGTGGCCTTTCACCTTATACTATGAAATTGTCATATGATCATCTATCATGAGAACATATTCACAGCTTTTATTTTATCTTCTTATATGTTACCTTTGAAGGCATCTTCGCTTTCTTCAAAAGTTTCACATACTTAGTATACTTACTCTTCGGAAGTTTTACAACCGGTTTTTTATGAATACCGTTAAATACGTTCTTACCAACTGTCTTAAGCTTCTTTGATGTGATTGTAATATTCTTAAGCTTTGCATCCTTATAGAATACCTTACTTCCAAGCTTTGTTACACCCTTACCGAGCTTAACGGTTGTAAGTGCCTTACATCCTTCAAATGCACTATTACCGATCGTCGTTATATTATCTCCTATCGTTACGGACTTCAGATATTTATAACCCTTAAATGCATTCTTATTAACCGCTGTAATCTTATAAGAAATACCCCCAATCTTGACTGTCTTGCCAAGCTTCAAGGTCTTAAACTTCTTATTTGTCTTCTTATAAGAGCTGCCTGTTACCATAACGGTTCCCTTGCCATTTGTAGCTGCCTTGGTCACTTTATACTTCACACTCTTTACTACATAGGTCTTTCCCTTACTGATCTTAATATTGAATGTCTTGCTTAATGTGCCGGTATAACCATTCTGTCCCTTGATGGTCATGGTTGCCTTTCCAGCATTCTTATTATTCTTGTAAGCCACTACATAATCTTTTCCTACCGTAAGAACCTTACCGCCTAGTGATACTGTAAGTTTGGACTGTACCTGTGCTTTTCCGGTATATGCTTTGTTCACGATACCGGATACAACTGCCTTGCTGATATCCGTAACCTCCGGTGTTCCGGGATTCGGATCAACCGGATTTGGATTGTCAGGTGTCGGATCAACCGGGTTCGGCTTATCAGGATCCGGAGTCTCCTCCTTCTTTGGCAGAATTTCCTGCTTCTGATAACCGCAGACTGTACATTCATAGGTCTTAATACCGGTTGCCGTTGTTGTTGGAGCCTTCGTGATCTCTCCGGCATTAAATGTATGTTCTTCTGCTTCTGTCTTATCTCCGCATGTACATTCTTTCCAGTGCTTCGTTGCATCTGACTTCCAGACAAATGTATGAGCATGTTCCTCACCAACCTGGATTCTTACTGACAGGATAATACCCTTATGAGCATTGCTCCATCCAGCAGTTTCTGTCCAATCATAATTTGTGATATCACTCGGCTTATAACATACCTTATAATCTCCCGCTTCATTTATAACAGTTGTTTTTGCTGTATACCAGTAGTAATAGCCGCCTTCAACATCCGGAAGCTCTACATCCCCTAATACGGTTCCCTGCTTCACCGTTATCGCATCAAGTTCAGGCTTGAATCCCGGTTTTGCAGGTTCAACCATTACTGTAATTGTAATATCCTCTGCATTTTCATAAATATCTCCGTTTTTCGGAGTATAGACTGCCTTAAATGATCGGCTTCCTACCTCCCCAAGGGAAATGCTGTCATCTACCCATGCAAATGTTCCATCTTCTGTCTCCGGAATTATTACATCTGCAAGTGTCTGTCCATAGATTCCCTTCAGATCTGTCGGAACTGTATAGGTTGGAATCTGTTTCTCTGATTTCACTGTAAGTTTCACTTTGATCCTTACAGATCCATTTGCCAATACCTCATAAGCATCTTCCGCAATATTTGCCTTGCTCCAGTCATAATTAACTGTATCTTCAGGAACAAAATATGCATCGTACACTTCTGTTCCTGCCTTAGTAATAATCGTCTCGGCATCTGCCCATTCATATGTACCTAACTTTGATGTCGGAAGTGTTACACTTTCCAGCGTCTTACCTGCAATACCGGAACATGTGCCAGGAGTTTCCATAACCGGTGTTCCCTTGGCAACCTTTGCAAATGTCAGCTTAAATGCTGCAACTGTCTGATTCTTACCGCATACCTTGATCGTTACAGTCTGTTCCGTCTCGGACGCTTTCTTCGGTGTTCCGTAAATCTTTCCATTCTTTAATTCCAGACCGGAAGGAAGTATCGATCCGTTATCCAGAGAATAAACAACCTTTGCAGTTTCACTGTCAATGTCATTTGTAATTTTTAAAGCGGTCAGATCATACAGCGGTTTATCAGCTGTTGTTGTAACACCTACAACTGCGGTATCTACCATATCCTCTGTCTTATCAAGTGTTATGACTGTAGCGGTATCATTCTTCATATTTATCGTAAACGAATCCGGCGCATATGGCATATTAGCAGTCCATAAGGTCTCATTCTGTTTGGTCATTGTATTGCCGCCATTTTTGTATGTGATCGTATCTACTGTCAGCCCCTCTACAGGTGTTCCAGAAACAGTTACCATTACGGCCACACCACCCTTGATGTAGACGGAATCATCGCCTTCAATACCGGAAGTCTTCATATAGGAGGCTGTTATCGGTGCGATTGAAACCGGTACCTTATCCGCATCCTCAAAGCAGAATTCCGGATATATCAACTCTGCTTTATAATAAATTGTTGAATAATATGATAATGATGAAGCTCCCATTTCCGGTATCCTGGAAGTAAGAATCACACCATTTCCGATTGAAGTTGTACTTACACCCTGCTGTAAAACACCATCATTAATGATCTTTCCTGAATTCGTCAGTTTACCAAACCAGAAGGATGCATCCGTTTCATTGATAAATGCGGCCGAACTGTTAATCGTTAATGTCGTTGCGCTCCACAGAGTAACTTCACCTGCATTTGTAAATGTTCCCGCTAATGTTGTTTTTGAATTTTTATCACCCTTACAAGTAAATGTTCCATTATTGATCAATGTTCCATATAATTCGGCATCCCCTGTATAATCGACGGATACGCCATCAGCAATCGTAACTTCTGCTCCGTCCAGAGTTTTCAGATCCCTGGCAGAGATATCTTTATTAATGGTATAGATTCCACCAATACATACATCCGGCAGCTTCTTGTCAATATAATCTTCAGCATAGAAGCTTTCATTTATCGTACATTTACCGCTCAGATATGTAACCTTGCCTCTGGCGGAACCACTTACGGTACGTTTCACACGAACATTATTCAATGTACAGTCGGCAGCTAAGACATAACCATTTGCTCCTGTCTTATCTGTAACATTTAAATTATTCACTGATCCTTGTCTAACCAGTGAACCGGTCGTATAGAATCCGTCATTTCCATATATGCCATATGAATTCGTGTTAATCAATACATTCAGATCACCCTTGATCTCCGAATCATAGGACACAATATTTGTTCCACTTCCGCCAAGCTGCCAGTTTCCGATAACATCGTAATTTACATTTCCGTTTACAGTACTCTTGGAAAATCCATATGCAGATGATTTGCCACTGATCTGGTTACCATTATAATTTGCAAATGCATACCGGCTTCCCGATGCGCCAACCGTGATCTCTGCATTTTTATTTACTGTACTCTGCGATGCAATATACATCTTATATTCTTCTTTTAAAGATGTCTGTACCATCTGTGCCTGATCTGTAAACCGGAATACCAGTTCATCGGCCGTTGCAGTGTTCAAGCCATATACATATCGGTACATTTTACCATCTGTAGCATAAAGTTCTGCTTTCTTTACATTCGCATAATATGCTACAGCTGTCTCATAGGATATCTGACCACCCTTAATAAATAATCCGACTGCACCATCGACCTGTGCAAGGTTGCTTTCACTCTTTGATGATCCCTTAGCTCCATATAATCTACCGATGCTTCCACCATACATATAGATAGTGACATCTCCTTTGTATGGAGTTGTATCTTTATAACCATAGATAGAACGGCTGCTCAGATCATACGAGCTTTCTCCACCTATCTTTAATACCTTTCCATTATCTGCAATACCATCATGATCATCATCCGGATAAATAGATACCTTCTTGCCCGTGCTGTCCGATTCATCCGGAAGGATTACAACAGAATGGCCCTTCAGATCAATATCACTATATGCTTTTGCATCCAGTTCCTCATTCAGATCTGTTTCTTTATATCCGGCTTCTTCTACCGTAAATAAAATCTTACACTCTGCTACAGATCCATTTCTTCCTGTGATACGGAAGGTAGTCTCTGTCGTTTCTGCCGTATCTGCAAGTGTACCAACTACCTGATCACCATCTAAGGTTAACCCCTCAGGAAGCTTTGAGCCTTCCTTGATCTTATATTTCTTTGTCGATCCGTACTGTGCTGTTGTATCATTTTCAATCTTGATCTGACTCAGATCATATAGCGGATCTTCTGTAGTATACTCTGTTCCCTTCACTGCTGCCGGATCTGCATACAGCTTCTTGCAGCTGATCTGCTTTGGAATATAAGAAACGTATAATGTCATTTCTTCCTGTGGTATTGCCATCAAACAGCTTCCGTTTGTTCCTTCCACAGCATCTCCATCATTTAAAGATAATACAGCTGTATATCCTGCTATATCTTTATATTTAACATGCTGTGTTATATTTCCGCACAGGAAATAATCTGATCCATTGCCGTCCTCTCTGGCAAGAAAGTCCCAATAATCTGCATAATTAAATGGATTACTTCCAAGATTAGATGATGCAGTTATCTTGAAATACAGATTTGACCAGTCACTGATATCCGTTCCATCCGCAAATGTTCCTGCCACAATCCATTTTGCCTTATTAGAACAGCTATTTGCCGAAACAACGCCTTTATGATAAATTCTTCCCGATGTATTATCTGTCTGAATCATATCTGCGATCAGGGTCGCTGTCTTTTCAATATGTACCCATGAGTAACCTGGTGCAAATGTTTCAAACTCCGCTTTGGAATAAAACCATTCTTCTGCATAAATGCTGCCTGTTTTAGCAAATTTATCTGCTTTTACACTACTGTTAAAGGTAACCTTTGTTCCACTGCCTACTGTCAGTGTTTCTGTCAGTTCAACAGCTTCATCAAATATTATGTTGGCATAATCTTTTACCTCTATGGACGCAGCCGTAATCTTATCATATGAATGATACTTTCCGCCTATGGATACCACGCCATTATTATCAAGCAATGATCCTGTCGGCTCTGTATAAGTTGAAGAATTTTTTATAGCAACATTTGCTGTTGCATTTTCCCCTTTTCTGATATATACATATCCACCAACAGTTCCTGATCCCATGCCATACACATTATCTACCGTACCGCCTTGAATTTCTAATATAAGAGCATTTTTCTCAGGATATGTAATGGTGGCATTCGACTCTCCATAAATAGTTCCTACTGTGCCACTAAGTACTGTGATCTTTACCGGATAATTCCATGAATCTACGCCGGAAATTCCATAAATTGTATACGCTGACAAATCTCCACTATACATTGCCTGTTTGCCATCTGCCTTACCATCCATATCATCGTCTGCAAAGATACCGGTAAGGATTGTTCCGTCATCCAGCGATCCGGTCTGCTGAATTACTGCCGACATGCCGTTCAGACAAATCTCTTTCTTTTGTTCATCTATTGTCAATCGTTCGGCTGTACTTTCCTGCATCTGCTGTTTTGTGGACACGATAACATTCAGTTTTAATATAGCCTCTGTTCCGTTTTTTGCTGTAACATGGATATCTACACGTTTTCCGTCCTCGTACAATGTAGAAGGTGTTCCGACGAGCTTTCCATCCTCTATCTTCAAACCTTCCGGAAGTGTATAAACAGCATCCTCTGTATATCTAACTGTACCTTCTGTTGCATCGTTAAAGATCATGAGTCTGGTCAGATCATATAATGGTTTGTCTGCCATGTATGTCGTATTCAATACAGCACATGGATCTGCAGCTGTCTTTTTTATAGTAATTTGTTTCCCTTCAACTGTGACAATAACCGTCACCGGTTCATCCGGCATATCAAAACTGTAATTACCCCTGATTTCTGCCAGTTCTGATGCCTGTGTTTCTGATGCTTTCTTTAAAACAACCGACACCAGATTATAGCCTTTCATATATGATGGATATACACTGATGGTCTGTCCGTTTTTACCATAATAAACACCCGGCTCTAATGATATCGTTTCATTGGAACTGATCGATACCTGACTTGCTTTCTCATCATATTCAAGACTGATCGGATAATAGATCTCAACTTCCTTTTTCTCTGCCTGAATCATTCCCCCATTCAGATATATCTTGGATTCCGAAGACGAAGTAAGATTCTTTATTGTTTTTGCTGTCAAAGTACCCTTATTCAATACCTTTGCAAAATATGGTATATAGATATTTTCATTTGCTGTTACCGTCACATTATCCGGAATTAAAACAGTAGCATATCCACTACTATAATTTGCATATGTACCAAAATAAACATTATCTGCTGTTACATCTTCCTTCAGTGTAACAATTCCACCATAATACACATCATTTCCGATTGTCACTACAGCAGAGCCTGTCTGATTTCTATTTGGTGTTACATAATAATTTACAGGAAGCTTACAGTTATCCTTAACTGTCATAGTCAGGATCTGCCCATCCGCAAGCCGATTACCAAAACTAAGAGAACTCAAGGCACTGAAATCTGTATTATCGATCAGAACCGTTGTTGTATTTTCAGTTGCCCGTGAAATATTATCTGCAAATGTAAGTGTATTTGGTGAGCTTCCTGTAATTTCGCTGTCTTTTATCGTATATTTTGAATCACCATACAGATAAGAAGATCCAACTATCGTTAATGAGTTAGTACGGACTCCTGTCATTTCTACTGTAAAATTGCCATTTACGGTTATACTATTGGTAATATCATAATATCCATTTGCCGCAAATGAACAGGAATCGATCAATGGATCACCATTTGCATCCAGAATTGAGCTGTCATTTTCATTGGCAGATATAAGCTCTACATTCTTCTCAACAGTAATGCCGCAAAATCCGGTATAACTATTAAAAATATTTTCTGACGTATGAAGTATACAATCTTTTTCAAAATAGCCCTGATTTATACCAAAAAGTGTTCCTGATACAATACACTTTTTTATTGTAACTGTCAGTGTTTCTTCATCTTTCTTATTCTCTGAATTGTATCCATTGTATCCATAAATAAGACTTCCCTTACAGTTACTCATACTGATATCAGTCTGTCCCATTACATTAGTTGTCCCTGACTGGAATCCATAGATATTACACCCGGTAGCATCTATATTTGTTATATTCATTTTCAGAGAATAAACCTGCTGTGCATATACCTGACCATATACAATACCCTTTGCCGTACATCCATCAATCGATATAGTCACAGCATATGTTCCGTCAGCAGGATTCTTTCTGCTTAAAAAAGCGCCCGCATAATCACCGTAAATTGCGCCCTTACAATTACAATCCTTTATCCGGATATTAGCTGTTCCCTCTACGACAGTCTGCATAGTGCCATAGATGTTGCCAAAGGTTCCGCTGCCTCCAAGGATCTGTACGTCAAGGTTTCCCTTAACATAACTGTTATTTTTAGCGCCATAGAATGTCCAGTCCGATCCTGTATAATTCTTTAATGTAACATTCAGATCTCCGCTACAGTTTGCGCCATCCAATACAGCAAAGGATGCACTGCTGCTACTTTCCGCATTTACTCCGTCTGCATCAAAATTTACATTTCCCAGCACCTTACAACCGGATGATGCAACGGAACTACCTACACCATTTTTCAAGGTAATACCCTGAAATGTAATGTCCAAATCTTTCTGAACCTCTGCTCCTTCATGTAGGATCTGGACAACTTCATATGAACCACCATTCAGATTTACTGCTGCATTACCGGATACAGAAGCTGTCCGGGCTGCTACCAGACTACCGAGTTCACATCCAGTGCCAACGGTGACTTCTACATCTCCGTTTATCTGTGATTTCTCCGCAGCCACTACGGCAGAAATTTGCACAGAATTCATAATCTGAAGCTTTAAAGCCGGCTGAGAATTGCTCTCCGAATCCAGTAAACTTTCATATATCCCCTTCACGCATCCGATATCCGCTCCATCCACCGTGATCGCCATCGGTTTATCATACTTCTGCTGATAGAGACCATAGATCGGCATTCCGCCGGAACAGATGATATCCGCACTTCCATCCAGCATAAATGCTGTCTCTCCTTCATCAACCTTTCCATTCCTGTTCTTATCATTATATATGTTAATACATTCCTTATCTGACGTAGAATTCTCAGACATACGAATGACGGCAGAATTACCATTCAGGTTAATTCCCAACGTATTCCCCGAATCATTCTTTATATAGGTAACTCCCCTCGACGGATCTGCTGTCTCATAGCTTTGATCCGTTCCGCTGTCGCTCTGTACTTCGGTTGCTGCATGTGCAGGTATTCCCTGCGTTATGCATAATCCTGCCGCAAGAGCAAATCCTGCTACATATCCTCTCATGTTTCGTTTTCTCATTCTGTCCTCCATTCATTGCTGTCCGGAACCGCATTCCGCCAATTCCTGTGTATACGTTGATATACTATAAATTGCCAGTTATCCAACCCCTTGGGATAACTGGCAATGTCATTATGTTTCCGGTTGTGATACCTTGGGCATATTTTTGTGTAATCTTCTAATTTATTGCACAATTTCGTATTAATTTTGTGAGAAACTATCCAAATTTATCACACCACGGATATTGTAGCACATAATTTTTATAAATACTATTCACAATTTTGCAACATATTTTTAGGTATTTTTACTAATTTCAGCATTTTATTTGTATAATTTGTACTATACACTGCTGACATATACCGAGTATTCCTATATAAACCCATACGCTTTCCTGTATCCATTCCTTTTTACAAAATAAAAACGCGACCGGAAAGATCATGACAGTTATCTCTTAACACCACTGTCTTTACCTTTCGATCACGTTTTTTATTATATTCCGGCATTCTTATAATGGGCTCTACCAAAACACACGATATTTACTTTTTGATTATCTTCTTCTATTTGTAAGCAACAGCAGACGTACGAGTTGAAGAATCGCTGTTACCATTGCTGCCACATAAGTAAGTGCCGCGGCAGTTAAAACTCTCTTAGCACCGCCAAGTTCTTCTTCCGTCATAAATCCGCCATTTCTTAAGATTGCAATGGCTCTGCCCGAAGCATTGAACTCAACCGGCAATGTTACGAACTGGAATACAACGACCAGCGAGAACAAAATGATTCCGAATGTAATACATACGTCCAGTCTCGGGATCAGTAAACCGATCAGGATCAATGGCCATGATAATGTAGAACCAATGCTTACAACAGGCACGATCGCCGAACGAAAGCTAAGCGGTACATATCCTTCCGCATGTTGAATTGCATGACCACACTCATGTGCTGCTACGCCTATTGCTGCAATCGACCTGGAACCATATACATTCTGTGACAGGTTCAGTGTATGATCCTTGGGATTATAGTTATCCGTTAATTCGCCTGCGATCGGTCGAATCGCCACATCTGTAATTCCCGCATTTCTGAGGATCATTGCTGCCACCTGCTCTGCAGTAAATCCTGATCTTGTCGATACTTTCTCATATTTCTTATACGCCGATTTCACCTGAGCAGATGCGATCAGAGACAGAACAACTCCGATCAGAACTAAAATATACGTTGGGTCAAAATAAAAATAAGGCATATCACTCATCTCTTTCTTATAGTTTATTTGTAATAGTCTTTCCCTTTAAATTCTCCCGTTTCCAACGGAATATACAAAATCCTATTTTCTTCTTCTCTTTGATTTTTTATCCATCGATTCGCCATACATTTCTCTGTACATTTCTTCTCGTGGATCAACCTCATCATTTTTTCTGTCTGCCAGAAGCACTCTGCCTACAAACCCAAGTCCTCCAAAGATCAGCACCAGAATTAACAGCCAATCAAATAATGTCATACTGGTAAGATGAATATTTGTTGACAAAATAACTGCTATTACGATCAAAAGTCCTGCCAATGCAGAAAAAACCTTTGATGCAAATGAATCTGTCATAAACATCCATACAATTCCAATGATCAACGGAATCACTACCATACCGGAACTGACTCTTGCTCCCCAGATTGACAATCCTCCAAATGAAGAAAAGAAACTGGATGATACAATTACTTTCTGAGACAATATAAATAACCCTGCTACCAGCATAACGATTCCGGCAACAAATGTCATTAGCTCATGTTTTGGTTTCTTCATATACTCCTCCATTTCTAACACTGTGTAGAAATCAATCTGTTAAGCTGTAAACTTCACTGCTGTTCCGGAAACAAGAATTTCTGCGCCACCGGCAACAATTGTTGTTGAAGCAAATCTGACATTTACGATCGCATCTGCTCCCATGCTCATAGCCTGATTGATCATATACGAAATCGCCTTATCTTTTGCATCAGCCATCATCTGTGTATACGCCTGCATTTCTCCTCCTACCATATTACGAAAGGATGCACCGATATCTTTTCCGATATTCTTACACATAACACAACAACCTGTTACCAATGAGATCACCTGATACTCTCTTCCCGGTATATTTTCTGTATTTACTACTACCATTTTCTTTTCCTCCTGTGTTTTCCATAACCTTTTTATTTTCCTGCTCCCTGCAGGCTTCTTTATCATACCACGAATGAACGCAACCTGTAAATCATTTTATACCGCACGTTAATCCCGTTAAAACATGCATTTTTTATGTGTTCTTTTCACAATTCATTGACACCCTGAACATAGAATAAACACATTTATCCTTTAATATGAATACCATCAAAGGAAAACAAAACCAAGAGGGCATCACCGAAAATGTGGTCAGAGCAAGCGTTTTCGACTGTATGTCCTCATATCTAAAAAAGTGCATACCTGAATATCAGATACACACTTTATAATTATTGCTTACTTTCATTTTTCATAGATTCCCTTCCTTCGCCCCGTGGCATTACCTGCCGCGGGGCTTTTGTTATCCTGACAGAATATATATATTCGTTCTGTTATTAAAGGAATGGATCTTTATTTCTTAATCTTTACGCTCTTTGCCGCTCCGGCACTTCTGATGATCTTCTTATATGCTGAAAGCTTCTTCTTGGGAACTCTGATCGTAGCCTTTTTATTGATCTTTGCAAATGCTGATTTTCCAATCTTCTTTGACTTGATCTTACTGCTCTTGATCGTAATCGTCTTCAATTTACTGTCACCGTAAAAAGCTTTGCTTCCGATCTTTGTAACCTTTGCAGGAATAGTGATCTTCTTCAATGCGATACACTTTGTAAATGCTCCATTACCAATCGTAGTCAGCTTGGCATTCAGGGTAACACCTGTCAGCTTCTTGCATCCGTAAAATGCATTCTTACCGATTGATTTGACATTACTTCCAAGCTTCACTGTTTTTAACTTTTTACAGTTCTTAAATGCATTATTTCCAATCGATGTAACCTTGAATTTATAACCCTTATACATGATCGTTGCCGGAACCTTGGCTGTCTTTAATGACTTACCCTTCGTTCCATATAACGCTGCTGTTCCTTTCGTCTTGTGAGACTTTGTTATCTTATATTTCAGATTTCCGACTGTGAATTTCTCACCGACATCCGGAAGCTTTGCTTTTACAAATTTCTGGATGTACTGGTTCTTTGATGTATCTATGTCATTCTGATTTGCTCCGGCAAAGCTGTTCTTAGATACATGAGATACATTTGGAGGAATCACCATCTCGTGAATATTTCTGCAATCCTTAAATGCATTATCACCAATCGTTTTTAAGCTGTCCGGAAGTTTTATAGTATTCAGGTTCTGACATCCATCAAAGGTTCCGTCTGCAATCGCCGTAACACCTTCCGGAATATCAACTATATGAAGATTATTGCAGGTCTTAAATGCTCCTGTTCCGATCTCCTCTAAAGTCTTTCCAAGGAATTTCACTTCATTCAGATTGTTGCAGCCATAAAATGCATAAGCTCCAACCTTTCGTAATGTTACAGGTGTCTGCAACTCATGAAGGTTGTCGCTCTCATAAAATGCATAATCAGGAATAACTTCAAGTTTTGTCTTTGATATATCAATCACAATATTCTGGCAATAAGCAAAGCAATACTCCCCGATAGATGTCACACCGGTCGGAAGTGTAAAGCACGAAGCCCCGTCTGTTATATCTGATTTCTGTAAATTATTATTATATGCAAATGCATACGCTCCGATCGTGGATGTCTGGGAACCCTCAGCAAATTTTACTGTATTCAGATTCCCGCACTTATAGAATGCATAATCTCCTATAACCTGCACGGATGCAGGAATTACAAACCCTCCGTTTAATGACACCTGCTCGCAGGCATATGGCAGAAGAGTCACAACTGTCTCCGGTATATTATAAAGACCATTTCCCGTATAATGGAAGGCAGGTGCCAGACGATACATCATCGTTCCATCTTTACTTAACAAAACTTCACCTGTATTTTTAGGATTCGTCACTACCTCATCACCGGAATTATCATTTGGCTGCTGTGTCCATGCACGATCCCATGCATGTGTTGTAAAATATGCATTTGCATCTGCAACAGCAAACTTGCCAACAGAAGTACAGCCCGCGAATGCGCCTGTACCGATCTGACTCAGATTTGTCGGAAGTGTTATAACTTTTCCGACATTCTGTTCAGAATTCAAGATAACAAACTTCCCGGTATCCACCCCTGTCACAGAATCAAGCACCGGCTGATACGGATAGATCGTATTCAGTTTACTACATCCGCTAAATGCAAAATCACCAAATGATATTACAGTATCAGGCACTGCTGTAAACTCCAGCTCTGTCATATCTTTAAATACTTCTGCCCCGATTCCTGTAACTGTCACACCACCGATCGTCTGCGGAACCACAATCTCTTTTACGTTTCTGTCTCCTGCATAAGCAGTAACCACACCATCAGCACCACAAACAAACAACGTAGCATCCGTATATGTATATTCCTGTCCTTCACCCTCTGCTTTTGCAGTGGCTGCTGAACCAAATAACATCGATACACATATACAGGCCACTGCCGCAAGTGTTATCCATAAGCTTCTTTTCTTTTTCATTTTGTAATATAACCTCCCTTTATAAGTTCTTCTTTTACAGCTTTTTCTCTAAAAACTGCCATGTAAGATTCATTCTACCATGCCCCATCCGAAAAAGATAGTTTATTTCTATTTACCCCTGACAGTCCTCAAATGAATATTCTGCCCACGCCTTTGGAGCTTTCTGCTTTGCAGGATCTGCCCAGAAATCAGAATAATGAAAATCAATCAGTACCTTAAGCCCTGCTTCGGATGCCCATTTACCCATTGTGATCGCAGATGCCAGATCATTATTTCCTCCGCCATAACCATTCCCGTCAGAATCATATGGATCATTCCAGACACGAAGTCTTATATAATTGACACCACAGGATTTAAGGAATGTAAAATATTCCACATTTCCAAGTTCATTTCCGTCGTAATCATAATATTTTACGCCACTGTTCTTTAATGAAAGATAAGATGATACATCAACGCCCTCCAAAAAATCCTGTAAAGAGAACTTATCTTTCAAAATTTTTCATTGGATGTTATTCTCTTCACAGGATTTCATTTTTACTTATATTTTATATCACAGAAGTTATAATCCTTCTGATTTCACTTCACTATTCGTTTCATCCATATGTTCATCTGCATTTTCACCAATTATTGAATCTGTCGTCCTCGTTTCATCTTTGACTGTTCTCTGGCAAGCACTCATGCTGCAAGCTATACATATAACTCCCGCTAACAGCAATCCCTTATATCGCCTCATAATGTACCTTTTCCTCTCCCAATCTAATCTGTCTAACCATAGCAGATAAACACCATATCTACGATTTCCTGTATCGACAATTAATATCCTACCATATTAAATTCATAATAAAATGGATATGTACAAAACGACCGGTAGATGTACAAATTAACATCTGCCGGTCATTTTACAACAGGTCTGTCAGCTGCTATCTGTTGCTTCTCTACCCTGCAATTACAGGATCAGAACTCTTTAACTTTTTATTTATCTTTACCACACCCAATACAAACCCTTGATGTCGCATTATTCTTTGAACCACAATATCTGCAGTACCATCCTGTCTGCGTTTCTCTGGAATTACCCATCTGTGCCGCTGCCGAAGCCAGACTGGGTTTCCCACTATTTGGTCGCAGAGTGCCACAACCTGCACATCTTGTTGCATCTGAACTATTAGGTGTTCCACAGTGATTGCAATACCATGTTGTCTCATTCCAACCGGACTGTTTTGAAGTATTCATGTTGTAACCCATGCTGCCATATGATCCAACATTTGAGTTTCCCATAGAGCCTGTAGATGATATTGATTGCAATATTTTCTTAATATCCAAAATATTGTTAATCAGTTCAACAAATACGCCAAGTCCCCAGATCAGGACAAGTCCCCCCAGCCATATAAGCAGACCTATTCCGACTTCCTCAGCCATCCCCACAAATCCACCTATAACAATCGCTGCTACCAATACCCAAAGTACTCCTTTTGACATTCTTGTAAACATTTTTCTTCTCTCCTCGCATTAAACATTTTCTTATGTGTCTTCGAAAAAATATATTCGTTATTTTGAAGCAATATATTTTTTCTTATCAGCAAATTCACTTTACCATAAACATATTGTACGAAAAATACCTTTGTACAAAACGACCGGCAAATGTACAAATTAGCACATTTACCGATCGTTCATTCATATATAACCCCACCAATTTTGCCCCTATTTATTTTTTTACACAACAAAAAAGCCTGAAACCTTTAATTTTACTTAAGTTTCAGGCTTTAATTTAATGCCGGCGACCGGAATCGAACCGGTACGGGAGGTTAGTCCCGCAGGATTTTAAGTCCTGTGCGTCTGCCAGTTCCGCCACGCCGGCATGTCCTTTGGACAATGGGACCTACAGGGCTCGAACCTGTGACCCTCTGCTTGTAAGGCAGATGCTCTCCCAGCTGAGCTAAGATCCCATATGAAATTTTTGCGTTTCCGCAAGCGACCCGGATGGGGTTCGAACCCACGACCTCCGCCGTGACAGGGCGGCGCTCTAACCAGCTGAGCCACCAGGCCATATTAATTTAAAAACGTAGTGGACGTTCGGGGACTCGAACCCAGGACCGATCGGTTATGAGCCGATTGCTCTAACCAACTGAGCTAAACGTCCTCATGTTATAAATGGGACCTACAGGGCTCGAACCTGTGACCCTCTGCTTGTAAGGCAGATGCTCTCCCAGCTGAGCTAAGATCCCATATATAATTTTGCTTAAAGCAAGCGACCCGGATGGGGTTCGAACCCACGACCTCCGCCGTGACAGGGCGGCGCTCTAACCAGCTGAGCCACCGGGCCATATGGTAATCGCTTCGATGATAACAAGCAAAACTTCGTTCACATCTTACGTTTGATGGATACATGTTCTATTATTCATGTACCTTCAGAATTTCATACAGAAAGTCTTGCGACT
>NZ_QTMQ01000015.1:0-71447 GCF_003604095.1 Clostridium sp. AF15-41 | reverse complement strand
GTTTGACAAACCTACAGTATAGATTGCCGGGATGTACAAAAACCATTGTATGAATCTATTCATTTAGCACGAATTACCAATTAAAATAAAAATACCGCAAAATACACAGTGCACATTTTGTCGTCATCTGGTATTTTACGGTATCTTTATTGCATTAACTTTGTATATTTCAAATATATGAGTTACAAAAATTACTGCAAAATTAATTACTTATTGTAATTTACAATCTTTCCAAAGTCAGCCTTCAGTGAAGCACCACCTACAAGACCACCATCAATATCAGGCTTTGCAAGAAGCTCTGCTGCGTTACCGGCGTTCATAGATCCACCATACTGGATTCTTACAGCTTCTGCTGTGTCTGTATCATATACTTCAGCGATGCAGTCACGGATTGCCTTACATACTTCCTGTGCCTGATCGGATGTAGCTGTCTTGCCTGTTCCGATAGCCCAGATCGGCTCGTAAGCGATTACCATGCTCTTAACCTGATCTGCTGTGATATCTTTCAGATCACTCTTGATCTGAAGGCGGATGAAGTCAAGTGTGATACCCATTTCTCTCTGCTCTAATGACTCACCACAGCAAAGGATAGGTGTAAGGCCTGCTTCAAATGCCTTCTTAACTTTCTTATTTAAGAGACAGTCACACTCTTTGAAGTAGTCACGACGCTCTGAATGTCCGATGATGACATACTTAACACCGGCATCAACTAACATTTCTGCTGAAATCTCACCTGTGTATGCACCCTTTTCTTCGAAGTACATATTCTCAGCACCAACTTCTACATTTGTGCCCTTAACAGCTTCTACTACAGGTACAATATCAATTGCAGGTACGCAGTATACAACATCTACGTCGTCATTTGCAACTAATGGCTTTAACTCTTCACATAATTTTACAGCCTGGCTTGGAGTCATGTTCATCTTCCAGTTACCAGCGATGATTTTCTTTCTTGACATGTCTTTTATCTCCTTGAAAATATTATTTTCATTATCTGCATATTTTTCCATCCGATTCAGATGGAGCATGTACATAATTTATTTGTCGTTTGCAGCAGCAACGCCCGGAAGTTCCTTACCCTCTAAGAATTCAAGGGAAGCTCCACCACCTGTTGAGATGTGGCTCATCTTAGAACCATATCCTAACTGGTTAACAGCAGCAGCAGAATCACCACCACCGATGATAGTTGTAGCATCTGTCTCAGCAAGAGCAGCAGCTACAGCCTTTGTACCGGCAGCAAGTGTAGGATTCTCGAATACACCCATAGGTCCGTTCCATACAACTGTCTTAGCTGTCTTAACAGCATCTGCATATAATTTGATTGTCTTAGGTCCGATATCACAGCCCTCTTTGTCTGCTGACATCTTGTCTGCATCAAAGATCTCTGTCTCAACCGGAGCATCGATCGGATTAGGGAAATCGTCGATCATAACGGAATCAACCGGAAGTAATAACTTCTTACCAAGCTTCTCAGCCTTTTCCATCATTTCCTTACAGTAGTCGATCTTAGACTCGTCAACTAATGATTTACCGATCTCATATCCCTTTGCCTTTAAGAATGTATACGCCATACCACCACCGATGATCAGTGTATCGCACTTCTCAAGTAAGTTAGAGATAACATTTAACTTGTCTGCAACTTTTGCTCCACCAAGGATAGCTACGAATGGTCTTACCGGATTCTCTACCGCATTTCCAAGGAAGTCGATCTCCTTCTGCATTAAGTATCCAACAACTGCTGTATCAACAAGACCTGCAACACCTACATTTGAGCAGTGTGCTCTGTGAGCTGTACCAAATGCATCATTTACAAATACATCACAGATAGAAGCAAGATCCTTAGAGAATGCTTCACCGTTCTTTGTCTCTTCCGGTCTGAAACGTGTGTTCTCAAGTAAGATAACTTCGCCATCTTTCATAGCTGCTACAGCTTCTCTTACCTTTGGTCCAACAACTTCAGGCTCAGCAACAAACTTAACTTCCTGTCCAAGAAGCTCTGAAAGTCTTACCGCAACCGGTGCAAGAGTCTTTGTCTTCTTGTCTTCTTCTGTCTTAACCTTGCCAAGGTGTGAGCAAAGAATAACCTTTCCACCATCAGCAATTAATTTCTTGATTGTAGGAAGTGCTGCTACAAGACGATTCTCGTCTGTGATCTTACCTTCCTTTAATGGTACATTAAAGTCACATCTGCAAAGGACACGCTGTCCCTTTACATTAATATCATCTACTGATTTTTTGTTTAATGACATTACTATTAAACCTCCTGATTTTTATACTTTTATCTTCATATTTGTACAGAGTGCAAATACATCTCCGTAAAAGAAATATAGGGTCCGGTCCATGAAGACCGGACCCCTTGTAAGGTCAAATTAATTACTACAATTTGTCAGTCAATTATGCTAACTCTGCGAAGTACTTAATTGTTCTAACCATCTGGCTTGTGTATGAGTTCTCATTATCATACCATGATACAACCTGAACCTCATATAAGTCATCAGCGATCTTTGATACCATTGTCTGAGTTGAATCAAATAATGAACCATATCTCATACCGATTACATCTGATGAAACGATAGGATCTGTGTTGTAACCGAATGACTCTGATGCAGCAGCCTTCATTGCAGCGTTGATTCCATCAACTGTTACGTCAGCACCCTTAACAACTGCTGTAAGGATTGTTGTTGAACCTGTTGGAACTGGAACTCTCTGAGCTGATCCGATTAACTTACCATTTAACTCTGGGATAACAAGACCGATAGCCTTAGCAGCACCTGTTGAGTTAGGAACGATATTAGCAGCACCTGCTCTTGCTCTTCTTAAGTCGCCCTTTCTGTGTGGTCCGTCAAGAATCATCTGATCGCCTGTGTAAGCGTGGATTGTTGACATAATACCTGACTGGATTGGAGCATAATCATTAAGAGCCTTAGCCATTGGTGCAAGACAGTTTGTTGTACATGAAGCAGCTGAGATGATCTGATCATCTGCTGTTAATGTATCCTGGTTAACTGAGAATACGATAGTCTTAAGATCATTTCCTGCTGGAGCTGAGATAACAACCTTCTTAGCACCTGCATTGATATGAGCCATTGACTTTTCCTTTGAGCAGTAGAAACCAGTACACTCAAGAACTACGTCAACACCGATCTTACCCCAAGGAAGATTGTTTGCATCTGCTTCCTTGTAGATTGTAAGTGTCTTACCATCAACTGTGATTGTGTTAGCCTCATCATCAGCTGAAACTGTATGAAGGTTCTCACCAATCTTACCACAGTAACCACCCTGTGCTGTATCGTACTTGAGAAGATCTGCAAGCATTGAAGGCTTTGTTAAATCGTTGATTGCAACAACTTCATATCCTTCTGCTCCGAACATCTGTCTGAATGCGAGACGACCAATACGTCCAAAACCATTGATTGCTACTTTTACTGCCATTTTTTATTCCTCCTAAGTTTTGAATAATAAAAGTATTTATAATATACTGCAAAGCGCAGTAATTAATCGTGCTATTCACACAACAAAATCATACCTAATTTGTGTGTAAATTTCAAGTCTTTCTCAAAAAAAAATTGTCCAATTCACGCAAAAATAAACAAACACTATATTGCAAAATGTACAAAGAATCAACTTTTTATGATATTTTCATATTTATTGCAACCATTAAACCCGTATTTCGAGATATTTCACACATGATTCTTGTGTTACCAATATATGCTTCTTTTGTATGATTTCTTCTTATCTTCGGCTCTTCTTCACTATTTTTTCAGTCCCTGTAGCTGTGTTTTATTTTCTAACGTGCTATAATAACATTAATTTTCACAACATCTACAGTCAACAGGAGGTTTTACATATGAAGCTTTGCGATCATCATTTACATTCCGGATTCTCCGATGATTCTGAAACAGGACTTACAGATATTGCTGAACAGGCAATTCATCTTGGTATGTCTGAGATCTGCATTACAGATCATCATGATATTGATTATCCAAAAGACGAGGAAGGCCATACCTTTCTGTTAGATACAGACCGATATATTTCTGCTGTAAGAAAGTTGCAGGAACAGTACAAAGACAAACTTACGATCCACCTCGGCATCGAACTCGGTCTGATGTCTCATATCGCAGACAAGATCATTGCTTACACAGATAAATATCATGATTTTGACTTTATTATAGGGTCCTCTCATCTTGTATATGGCAAAGATCCCTACTATCCCGCTTACTATGAAGGACGTTCGGAAAAAGAAGCACTACTGGAATATTTTGAATCCATTCTTGCAAATGTGCAGACCTTTGATAATTATTCCATATATGGCCATCTGGACTATGCCGTCCGTTATTGTCCATCCGGCGAAGCAGCCTTTCGCTTTTCTGATTATGCAGATGTCTTTGAAGCTATTCTGAAAACGATCATTGAACATGGAAAAGGAATCGAGATCAATACCGGAAGCCTGTATAAAAACATGACTTATGCGCATCCTCATCCATCTATTCTGAAGCTCTACAAGGAGTTAGGTGGTGAGATCATCACCGTCGGAAGTGATGCTCATGTTCCAAAATACATCGGCTATGACTTTGAAACCTATGCCAGAGATATCCTGACCGCCACAGGCTTCCGCTATTACTGCACCTTTAAGCAGATGAAGCCTGTATTCCATAAATTATAAAATGACGCTGGTGTGGATGCTATTACAAAAAATCTTGCTGTTCTACCACATATTCACTATTATGAAGCAAGCCTTGTCCGAGGCCGGTACTTAGCAAGCCACTTTGTGGCGAGCTTAGAACCGCTGCACGAGGACTAGAACGGAAGTGTCTTGCGTAATAATAGGTGAGTATGTGGCAGAACAATAATAATTTTTTAAATAATAGCATCCACACCAGCGTCATTTTTATTCCTATCGTATGATCTCTTTTATTGTACCGCCTCCGACAATATGGTCATCTTCATAAAAGACAACCGCCTGTCCTTTGGTCGCTGCCCGGACCGGTTCATCAAATACAACCCGGACCCTGTCAGCATCCAACATGTAGATCCTGCATGGCGCGCCCTTATGTGCATACCGGATCTTTCCGATCACCTGCATCCCATCTTCCGGCCGCTCGACAGACATAAAGTTCGTTTTATCTGCGATCAGTTCTTTTGAAAATGTATCTGCATTTTCTCCGATCACCACTTCATTTGTCTCCGGGATAATATCCACAACAAATACCGGGTGTCCCATTGCAAGTCCAAGTCCCTTCCGTTGTCCGATCGTATAATGGATTATACCTTTATGTGTACCAAGGACTTTTCCATTCATATCTACAAAATTTCCAGGTACTGCCTTTAAGCCCTCTTCCCGTTCCAGATATCCGGCATAATCACCATCCGGTACAAAACAGATATCCTGACTGTCCGGTTTATTTGCTACCTGGATACCGATATCTGCGGCAATCTGCCGGATCTGTGTCTTATTATATTCCCCAACCGGCATCAACGTCTTTGATAACTGATCCTGTGTCAGATTATAAAGTGCATAGGTCTGATCCTTCTCGATTCCTTTTGCCACGCGTAAGGTATATCTGCCACTTGAAAGCTGTTCCACTCTAGCATAATGTCCGGTAGCAATATAGTCTCCACCGATACTTAAAGACCTTCTTAACAGTGACTCCCATTTTACATACCGGTTGCATGCGATACATGGATTCGGAGTTCTTCCGTTCCGATATTCATCTACAAAATAGTCAATGACGTATTTTCGGAAATCCTCTTTAAAGTTCATTACATAATAAGGGATCTCAAGCTGTGCAGCTACTCTCCTAGCATCATCTACCGCCGACAAGCCACAGCAGCCGCCATGCTCACTGATCTGATCTGCATCCTCATCCTGCCAGATCTGCATAGTCACACCGATCACGTTATATCCCTGTTCTTTTAAAAGATATGCGGCTACAGAAGAATCCACGCCTCCTGACATACCGACACATACTGTCTTTTTATCCATCTTATCTTCCTTCCTGCAATTCCTGCTTGCAGTATAGAACCGGATTTCTCCGGCTGTCAAGTATACAAATACTGTTTAATCTTCCAGTTCTCTCACCATCCGGTCTTCAATATCCTGTACCGGTCTTACAAGTCCCGGAATCTTGATTCCATGTTTTTCTGCATAGTCCCACAAAGCTGCATGCAGTGTTTCTTCTGCAAGCAGGGAACAATGTTCTTTTTCCGGCGGAAGCCCATCCAATGCTTCCATAACTGCTTTATTTGTAAGCTTCATTGCCTCAGCAACTGTTTTTCCTTTGATCATCTCCGTTGCCATGGAACTGGATGCTACTGCAGCTCCACACCCATAGGTCTTAAATTTGCAGTCTATGATCACCTGTTCCTCATTAATCTTCAGATACAACCGCATCATATCCCCGCATTTAGCATTTCCAACCGTACCGACACCGGAGGCATCCTCAATCTCTCCGACATTTCTTGGATTCTGGAAATGATCGATCACTTTATCACTGTACATATCTTTCTCCTTCACACTTGGGGCGTTTTATCTCACGCATTTCACAATTGCATTCTTATATTCACTCCGACCGAATCTGATCTTCCATTTCTAACAATCTTACTGTATATGATTTTTCTTGACAAAATCCTCATATAAAGGTGACATATTCCGAAGATTTGTAATGATCCGTTTCAGATTATCGACAACCATATCCATTTCTTCTTTCGTATTCTCATATCCAAGGGTTAGCCTCAGAGAACCGTGCGCAATCTCATGCGGAAGTCCGATTGCAAGCAACACATGAGAAGGATCAACAGAACCCGATGTGCAGGCAGAACCACTGGATGCACAGATACCTGCCATGTCTAGCATGATCAGAATGGATTCTCCCTCCACGAACTGAAAGCTGATATTGACATTATTTGGCAGTCGTTTTCTCGAATGTCCATTCAGTCTGGTATACGGAATCTCCTTCAATATCCGTTTGATCAGATAATCTCTGAGTTCTGTCTCTTTCTTCATCCGTTCTTCCATTTCTGCCATTGCGATCTCACACGCTTTTGCGATACCTACAATTCCAGGTACATTTTCTGTACCGGCTCTGCGTCCTCGCTCCTGCTGGCCACCATGAATAAAGCTCTTTAACTTTAAGCCTTTTTTGATATATAAAAAACCAATTCCCTTTGGTCCGTTAAACTTATGTCCGCTTGCACTTAACATATCAATATTCATTTCATCTGCGCGAATCGGGATCTGTCCAAATGCCTGAACTGCATCCGTATGAAACAAAATACCGTGTCTGTGTGCGATCTCTCCGATTTCTTTTATTGGTTCAATCGTTCCAATCTCATTATTTGCAAACATGATCGAGATCAGAAAGGTGTCCGGCCGGATGGCTGCCTCAAGTATATTCAGATCAACCAATCCATTTTCATCTACATCCAGATACGTTACATCATACCCTCTATTCTCCAGATACTTACAGGTATGCAGGATCGCATGATGCTCAATCTTAGTCGTAATGATATGCCCCCCATGTACTCCATAGGCTTCTGCCGTACATTTTAACGCCCAGTTATCGGACTCAGACCCACCTGCCGTAAAATAAATTTCTTCCGGTTTTGCACCAAGAGCTCCGGCTATCGTCTCTCTTGCCTCTGTCAATTTATTTTTATTATTTGCCGCAAATCCATAAACACTGGACGGATTTCCGAATTTATCTGTAAAATATGGCAGCATTTCTTTTAAAACATCCGGATGAACTGCCGTTGTTGCCGCATGATCAAGATAGATCAAATCACTCATTTCTTTTCCTTCTTTCTGATTCTTTATGTACTATAGCTATATCCTGAACCATCATTTTCTACAGATCATTTATAAATTATTTTGCTATTTTATAGAATATGCTCTTTACTGACAAATGTTCTGCTTATTCCTGTACTACTTTCACCGAATTCTTCAAAGGATCGATAATTTTCTTTTTTGTCTGTAGCGCCATGAAAACCGAAAGAATCACACTGACAACCTCCGCAATCGGGAAAGACAACCATACCAGCTCGAGATTGTGTGTCAATTTTGCAAATGCATAAGCAACCGGAAGCAGCACGATCAACTGTCTGGCTAGAGATACGATCAGACTGTACACACCTTTACCAAGCGCCTGGAACATACCGGAACATACAATACAGATTCCTGCAAACAGGAACGAAATGCTCATTGTTCGAAGTGCCGGAATACCGATCGCCATCATGTCCTCCTGTGCATCGAATACCTTAAGGATCAATCCCGGAATTACCTGCATCGCAGTCAGACACAAAAGCATGAAACAGATCGCAGCCATCATTGTATATTTAACAGCTTTGAGCATTCGATCCGGTTGTTTTGCTCCGTAATTATATGATACGATAGGGATCATACCATTATTCAGACCAAATACCGGCATAAATGCCATACTCTGTACTTTATAAAAAATACCAAACACTGAAACTGCGATCGGTGTAAATGTAAATAAAATACGATTAAATCCATATGTCATAACTGAACCTACCGCAACCATCGCGATTGAAGGAACAGCAATGGACAAAATTCTGCCGATCACATCTCCCTCCGGCCGAAAGCTTTTAAATGATAACTGGATATCCGGATTTTTTTTCAGATTATAATAGATTGCAAGTGATGCCGCAATACACTGTCCGATAACTGTTGCTATTGCCGCACCTGCAGCACCCATCGCCGGAAGTCCGAAATATCCAAAGATCATAATCGGATCAAGTATAATATTAATAACGGCTCCAAGTGCCTGTGTCTTCATTGTGTAAAGCGTCCGTCCTGTTGACTGCAGCATACGTTCAAATGTCATCTGTGCAAAGATACCAAAGGAACAGATACAGCAGATACGTCCATAATCCACTCCATAATCAATGATCTTTGCAACATCCGTCTGACTCTTCATAAATGCATCGATCCCAAATAAACCGATCAATAAGAAAATTGCAAATCCAATAAGTTCCAGAAAGATTCCCTGTCTGGCTGCATCATTTGCTTTTTTCTGATTTTTTTCACCAAGTGACTTGGATATCAATGCATTAAAACCGACACCAAGACCGGAGGTAACTCCGATCATAAGATTCTGTAACGGAAATATTGTCGATACTGCTGTCAGTGCATCCTGATCAAAATGCGATACAAATACACTATCGACTACATTATAAAGTGCCTGTACCAGCATTGAAATTACCATCGGAAGTGATACTGATATCAATAACTTCCCCATCGGCATGGTGCCCATCTTATTTTCTCCGGTAGTATTGTTAGTTTTTCTTTCTTCACTTGCATCTGTCATTTTTACATCCATACTGTCGCCTGTCAATTTTGCGTTGTCAACCTCTGTTTTTAACAGTTGCCCTTCCTGACTTAATTCTTCTCGTTTTAATTCTTCCTGTGTTTCATACTTACTCATTTTTCTCATCAACCCTAATCTTCTTTTATCTAACTATCATTTGTCTTTTTCGCAACAGTATTTATCATACAGCATTGTTTTTATTGTTTCAACAGGGAAATCTGTAATAATATACTCTCTTTTGTGCGTGAAAGAACATTCTCATGTTCTTTCATGCCCCATCTCGCCTGTCGGCTCGATGTCGCCTATTCGCCAAATACAGATATTCATGTAAGCACAGATATTCATGCACGCATAATATCTGTGCTTACATGAATATCTGTGCTTGGCTCATTTACACACAAACTGCCGGGTATAAAACCCGGCAGTCCAAAATGTCCATTTTCAATTATAAACTGAATTACTTGTTAGCAAGCTCAGCCTTGATTGCTTCTGTAAGAGCAGGAACGATCTTGTTCAGATCTCCAACAACACCATAATCAGCTACATCAAAGATAGGAGCATCCTCATCCTTGTTGATAGCGATGATGATATCTGACTCTTCCATACCGGCTACATGCTGGATCGCACCTGAAATACCAATTGCGAAGTATACCTGTGGACGAACTGTCTTACCAGTCTGACCAACCTGAAGCTCCTTTGGCTTCCAGCCTGAATCTACAACTGCACGTGAGCATGATACCTGTCCGCCAAGTACTTCTGCAAGATCATCAAGAAGCTTGAAGTTCTCTGCTGAACCAACACCACGACCACCTGAAACAAGGATCTTAGCGTCCATGATATCTTTGATATCTGAAACAGCCTTTGAGATTTCAAGGATCTCAACATACTTGTTGTTTGGAGTAAATCCAGGATTGTACTCGATCACTTCTGCCTTCTTGCCAGCTACTCTGTCAAGCTTCTGCATAACGCCCGGACGTACTGTTGCCATCTGAGGACGATTATCAGGACACGCGATTGTAGCGATTGTGTTACCACCGAATGCAGGACGTGTCATAAGAAGCTGATTGTGCTTCTGCTCCTGATTTGGAAGTGCAACAAGAGGGAAATCACCGATTTCAAGTAATGTACAGTCTGCTGTAAGACCTGTAGCTACTCTTGCTGATACTGTAGGACCAAGATCACGACCAATAGCTGTAGCACCAACTAAAACGATCTCCGGCTTGTACTCATTGATAACTGAAGCAAGTGCATGTGCATATGGCTCAGTTCTGTATTCTTTTAATTCTGGATCATCAACAACGATAACTCTGTCTGCACCGTACTCTGCAAGTTCGTCTACAAGACCCTTTACGTCGGAACCGATCAGGACTGCTGTAACCTTTTCATTAAGCTTATCTGCAAGTCTCTTTCCTTCACCGATCAATTCAAATGAAATACCACTTAACTTATTATCTACCTGCTGTGCAAAGACAAATACGCCTTTGTAGTTCTTCATATCTTCTGCGTTCATTGCGCCCATTTTATTCACCACTTTTCCTTTACTATATTAGATTACATGCTTATCTTTTAACTTGCCAACAATATAGCTAACTGCTTCATCTGGAGAATCAGGTACAACCTTCTCGCCTGCACCCTTTCTTACCTTATCAGAAGCCTTTGCAATCTTTGTTGGTGAACCTTTCAGACCAAGGTTTGAATCATCAACATCTACAAGATCTGCTCTGCCAAGTGTTGTGATCTCTGCATTAACTGCATCGAAGATTCCACCTGGAGTCATGTATCTAGGCTCATTTAACTCTGAAAGTGCTGTTACAAGGCAAGGCATCTTAGCCTTTAACATATGATATCCATCATCATACTGACGCTTAACGATTACGGAATCTCCGTCGACCTTGATCTCCTGTGCATATGAAATAACCGGAATTCCAAGATGCTCAGCAATCTGTGGTCCAACCTGAGCTGTATCTCCATCGATAGCCTGACGACCTGTGATAATAAGATCATAATCAAGCTTTCTGAGTGCTCCGGCGATTGTTGTTGATGTAGCCCATGTATCAGCTCCACCAAGAACACGATCCGTTACAAGAACGCCCTTGTCAGCGCCCATAGCGATTGCTTCCTGAAGAACATCTGCAGCCTTTGGAAGACCCATTGTAAGAACTGTAACTTCTGCTCCATACTGATCCTTTAATCTAAGTGCAGCTTCAAGACCTGCCTTATCATCAGGGTTCATGATTGTAAGCATTGCTCCTCTGTTTAATGTACCATCTGGGTTAAACTGAACGCCACCCTTTGTATCAGGTACCTGCTTTATACAAACTATAACCTTCACGTTAAGTACCTCCTAATTATTTTAATAAGTTTGCAGAAATAACCATACGCTGAACTTCTGAAGTTCCTTCGTAGATTTCTGTAATCTTAGCATCACGCATCATACGTTCTACATCATACTCTTTGATATAACCATAACCACCGTGTAACTGTACACACTTTGTTGTTACTTCCATAGCTACTTCTGCAGCATACAGCTTAGCCATAGCAGCTTCTACAGAGTATGAAGTCTTGTGATCAGCCTGGTACTGCTCTTTCTTCTTAGCTGCCTTGTATACCAGTAACTTAGCTGCTTCAACCTTTGTTGCAAGATCAGCAAGTACAAACTGAGTATTCTGGAACTGAGCGATTGAACGACCAAACTGCTTTCTTTCCTTAACATAGTCGATTGTGATATCAAGAGCACCCTCAGCAATACCAAGAGCCTGAGCTGCGATACCGATACGACCACCATCAAGTGTATGCATTGCAATACCAAATCCCTTGCCCTTCTGTCCGAGAAGTGCATCCTTAGGAATACGGCAGTCTGTGAAGATAAGTTCATATGTGGATGAACCACAGATACCCATCTTGTTTTCTTTTGTTCCGAATGTAAATCCCGGAGTGCCTTTTTCTACGATAAATGCTGAAATCTCTTTCTGCTTTCTACCACGTTTTTCAATTGTACCTGTAACTGCAATGATAATATATACATCTGCTTCTTTACCATTTGTAATGAAACACTTAGATCCGTTAAGAACCCACTCATCACCATCAAGAACAGCCTTTGTCTGCTGACCCTGTGCATCTGTACCAGCACCCGGCTCTGTAAGACCAAATGCGCCAAGCTTTCTACCGGAAGCAAGATCTGGGAGGTACTTAGCTTTCTGATCTGGTGTACCGTATGTCTGGATTGGATCTACACACAGAGATGTATGTGCGGAAACAATAACACCGGTAGTACCACAAACCTTTGAAAGTTCCTCAACACACATAACATATGTTAAAGGATCACAACCCTGTCCACCATCTTCCTTAGAAACAGGTATTCCTAAGAAACCATACTTTGCCATCTTCTCTACTGTCTCTCTAGGGAATCTGTGATTTTCATCAATTTCCTGAGCAAGAGGCTTTACTTCATTCTGCGCAAATTCTCTGAATAAATTCTGCGCCATTTCATACTTCTTGTCTAAAGCGAAATCCATTCTATTTCTTCCTCCATAAATATATTTATCAGTCAATTACTGAGCATCAACTGGTGTCTTTGTGCGGTCAGCATTGTATACATAGAATCCCTTACCACTCTTAACACCAAGGTTGCCGCCACGTACCATCTTACGAAGTAATGGACATGCACGATACTTGCTGTCGCCTGTCTCGTTATAGAGTACATCCATAATAGCAAGACAGATATCAAGACCAACGAAATCACCTAATTCAAGAGGTCCCATTGGATGATTTGCACCAAGTTTCATAGCTGCATCGATACCAGCGATATCTGACACACCTTCCATCTTGATAAATGCAGCTTCATTGATCATTGGAATCAAGATTCTGTTTACAACAAATCCGGCAGCTTCATTTACCTGTACAGGTGTCTTACCGATCTCTTCTGAGATCTTAACGATCTTATCAACAGTCTCTGCCGGTGTGTTAACACCCGCGATAACTTCGATAAGCTTCATTCTGTCAGCTGGATTGAAGAAGTGCATACCGATCATAGGACGGGTAAGACCATTTCCAATCTCAGTGATGGAAAGTGAAGATGTATTTGATGCAAATACACACTCTGGCTTGCAGATCTTGTCAAGCTCAGAAAATGTTGTCTTCTTAACTTCCATGTTCTCGAAAGCAGCCTCTACGATAAGGTCACAATCTGCGCATAAGTCTTCCTTAATACCCGGAGTGATGCTGGCAAGAATACCATCAACCTTCTCCTGTGTCATCTTTCCTTTTTCAACAAGTCTGGCATAACCTTTAGCGATCTTGTCCTTACCGCCTTCAGCCCATTCCTGCTTAATGTCGCAAAGTGCTACTTCATATCCATCAACCTGAGCGAATGCCTTAGCAATTCCCTGACCCATGGTTCCTGCACCAATAACGCCAACTTTCATTTTAATATCCTCCTAAAAATTATTTTTAAGCAAACATGAGAAATTCATATACGTTTCGTTTGACATGCTTACTTTGGTATATCAAACATTTAGGATGGTTGATTTCGATTTCAAAATAACCACCCTAAACGTCAATATCAAGATTGTTGATTTATTTATTCTGGAAAGGAACAACCTTTAATTTCTTTTCCTTATCTTTCTCAAGGAAGTTGCCCATTCCTGCCTTCTGATCCTCTGTCTCGAAGCAATCGCCGAATAATTTCTCTTCTACAACGATTGCCTGATCCATATCAACCTGTAATCCATCATTGATTGCTTTCTTACAGTTACGAACTGCGATCGGAGCATTTGCTGCGATGATAGAAGCCATCTTCTTAGCTGCCGGTAATAACTCCTCTAATGGATATACAGCATTTACTAGACCGATTCTGTATGCTTCATCAGCTTTGATATTTCTTGCTGTGTAGATCAGCTGCTTTGCCATTCCTGCACCTACAAGACGGGCAAGTCTCTGGGTTCCGCCAAATCCAGGTGTAATTCCAAGACCAACTTCTGGCTGACCAAATACTGCGTTCTCAGAACAGATTCTGATATCACAGCTCATGGAGATCTCACATCCACCACCAAGTGCAAATCCATTTACGGCTGCGATTACAGGGATTGGGAATGTCTCGATCATGCGGAATACGTCATTACCCTTTTTACCGAAAGCTTCGCCTTCAGCCTTTGTAAGTGTTGACATCTCTCCGATATCTGCACCTGCTACAAATGATTTCTCTCCTGCACCGGTAAGTACAAGACATCTTGTTGTATTCAGGTCAACAGCTTTGAATGTTGCATCCAGTTCTTCAAGAACTGTGCTGTTTAATGCGTTTAATGCCTTTGGACGATTAATAGTGATAACACCAACAAATCCGTCCTGTTCATATGTTACGAATTCCATCGTTTATCTCCTTATTTAGAAATGTAATATGGTTTTTCAGCCGACCGGATTAGTCTTCGATCTTAACAACTGTTGAGCAGCCCATACCACCGCCGATACAAAGTGTAGCAAGACCTGTCTTAGCACCCTTTGCCTGCATCTCATGAAGAAGTGTAACAAGGATACGGCATCCTGAAGCTCCTACCGGATGTCCAAGTGCGATTGCACCACCATTTGGGTTAACCTGCTTGTCAACATCAAATCCAAGATCCTTAGCTACTGCAACTGACTGAGCTGCAAATGCTTCGTTTGCTTCGATGATATCGAAATCTTCAATCTTAAGACCTGTCTTAGCCATTACTTTCTTTGTTGAAGCAACTGGTCCGATACCCATGATAGATGGATCAACACCACCAAGAGCACCTGCTACCCATGTAGCCATTGGCTTAACACCAAGTTCTTTAGCCTTTTCTTCGCTCATAACAACGATAGCTGCTGCACCATCATTGATACCTGAAGCATTACCTGCTGTTACGAAACCATTTGGATTGATAGTTCTGAGTCTTGAAAGTGTCTCAACTGTTGTACCAGGTCTTGGTCCCTCATCCTTCTTGAACTCAACCATCTCTTTTTTCTTCTTAACCATAACTGGAACGATCTCTGCGTCAAATGCACCTGACTCCTGAGCTGCTACAGCCTTCTGCTGGCTCTTTGCTGCAAACTCATCAAGTTCTTCACGAGTAAGTCCCCACTGCTCACAGATGTTATCAGCAGTCTTGATCATATGGTAATCATTGAATGCATCCCAAAGAGCATCATGTACCATTGTATCTACAAGTTTACCATCATTCATTCTGTATCCGAAACGTCCCTGCATTACAGCATATGGAGCCATTGACATGTTTTCCATACCACCTGCTACAACGATATCAGCATCTCCTGCTTCGATCATCTGAGCAGCCATATTTACACAGTTCAGACCTGAACCACAAACAACATTAACTGTAACAGCAGTTGTCTCAATTGGAAGACCAGCTTTGATTGATGCCTGACGTGCAACATTCTGTCCAAGACCTGCCTGGATTACACAACCCATATATACATGATCTACCTGATCTGCAGGAACTCCTGCTCTGTTTAAAGCTTCCTTGATAACGATTGAACCAAGTACCGGAGCTGGTGTTGTGCTTAATGATCCGCCCATAGTACCGATAGCTGTACGGCATGCGCCTGCTAATACAATTTTCTTTGCCATAATAATGAAATCCTCCGTAATTTTTTATAATGTAAGTGTTATATCATGGTACATTTATGCTGTAAACGGCACAATAATGACCATTATTGACATAACAGCACACTTTCTGGCTACATTCTAGCACAAAAGAAAGTACCACGCAACCAAAAATGAAATGCACGCATTAGAAATCATTATTTTTTCATTTCTGGTTATTTTCTTAATTTTATATAAAATATCAGTGTTTTTTCTTTCCTGTTTTCTGTTTTTGATATTTTTTATCATTTTGTCCTGCAGGTTTCCCGGTTTTGCTGTTTCTGTTATCCTGCCCGGATTTATAACTTCCTGAATTTTTACCGGATTTATCCTGTTTTCTATGATTACTGTTCTTGTTATTCTGATTCCGTGTTGCCTGTCCTGACGGATTCTTTTTATGGACATCTTTATATCCCGAAGTATTCCTATCCATCTTTCTCGGAGTGATCAGACAATGTTTTTCGAATCCGATCAGATCTTTCCGTCCTGCCTTTATCAGGGCTTCCTTTACCAGATCATAATTTTCCGGTCTTCTGTACTGGATCAGGGCACGCTGCATTGCTTTCTCATGTGGGTCTCTCGCAACATATACCGGTTCCATCGTACGCGGATCTACTCCTGTGTAATACATACAGGTCGAGATCGTTGATGGTGTCGGATAAAAGTCCTGTACCTGCTCCGGCATATATCCGATATCACGGATATATTCTGCCAACGCTACTGCATCTTTTAACGTAGATCCCGGATGTGAGGACATAAGATATGGTACTGCATATTGTTTCAATCCATACTGCTCGTTGATCTTCTCATATTTTTTTATAAATGTCTCATATACCTGATTCGATGGCTTACCCATGTACTTTAAGACATTATCTGAAATATGCTCCGGCGCAACCCTTAATTGTCCGCTGATATGATACCGGCAAAGCTCCCGTAAGAAGGTGTCATCGTGATCCGCAAGCAGATAGTCAAATCGAATACCGGATCTTACAAATACCTTCTTCACCCCCGGTATCCGTCTTAATTTACGAAGCAGCTCAACATAATCTTTATGACTGGCATTCAGGTTCTGACATGGTTTGGGAAACAGGCACTGTTTATTCTGGCATACGCCGTATTTCATCTGTTTGTCACATGCCGGATGTCTGAAATTCGCCGTAGGTCCTCCAACATCATGGATATATCCTTTAAACTCCGGATCTTTCGTCATGCGCTTTGCTTCTTCAATGATCGACTCATGACTTCTGGTCTGAACGATCCTTCCCTGATGAAAAGTTAGTGCACAGAAGCTGCATCCGCCAAAGCATCCACGGTTGCTTGCCAGACTGAACTTCACCTCTGCTATAGCCGGGATTCCCCCATCCTTTTCATACATCGGATGATAGGTGTTCATATAATCATACCCATATACGTCATCCATCTCCATCTGCGTGAGCGGATATGCCGCAGGATTCTGAACAACATATCCCCGGTTGCCATATCCTTCCACCAGCACTTTTCCGGAATATGGATCTGTATTGATATATTGTGTATAAAAGCTTTCTGCATATTTTAAACGGTCTTCCTGAAGTGCTGCATAATCAGGCAGGATCACCGGAGCTTCTACACCGGACAGATCTTTTGTCTTGTAGACTGTTCCTCTGATAAATGTGATATCCCTGACATCTATTCCGCTGTCTAACGCATCTGCAATCTCGACCATGCTGTGTTCACCCATGCCATAGGAAATCAGATCTGCCTGTGAATCGATCAGAATTGAATGCTTTAATTTATTCGACCAGTAATCATAGTGTGCAAGTCTTCTGAGACTTGCTTCAATCCCACCAATAATGATCGGGACATCCTTATACGTTCTACGGATCAGATTGCAATATACCACTGTTGCATAATCCGGTCTCAGCCCCATCTTTCCACCGGGAGAATAGGAATCCATACTTCTGTGTTTTTTTGAAACAGTATAATGATTGACCATAGAATCCATATTGCCGCCGGAAACCAGAAAACCAAGTCTTGGTCTGCCGAATACATCTATACTCTTATCATCTTTCCAATCCGGCTGTGGAATCATACAGATCTTATATCCATGTGCTTCCAAAACTCTGCTGATAATTGCCGGACCAAAAGAAGGATGGTCCACATAAGCGTCTCCGGTAATAAACACGAAGTCCGGCTGTTCCCAACCTCTTTCTATCATATCTTTTTTATTCACTGGCAGAAAATTATGTGTATTTGTCATTTTCTTTTCTCTGCTTTCTATGCATCTTCTTTTCTTGCTGCAATATCGACCGACATACCGGCACCAAGTGCAACTGCTTCTAACGCTTTATCCGAAACATACGTATCAATTCCCGTTTTTTCCTTGATCAGCTTATCCATTCCATACATCAGGCTGCCACCACCGGTCAGAACAATCCCATTTACCGATATATCCGCAACCAGCTCCGGCGGAGCCGTCTCAAGTACACCATGAATCGCCGTCAAAATATGAGAAGTTGTATCTGCAAATGCTTCTATTGTCTCATTTGCCGTGATCGTGATCGCCTTTGGAAGTCCCTTGATCAGATCTCTTCCCTTTACAACATAGGTGATGTCCTCCGGTCTCTCATAGACCGATCCTACCGCTATCTTTGCTTTCTCCGCAGTTTGTTCTCCGATCAGAAGATTATATTTTCTTCTGATATATCGGATCATCGATGCATTATAATCATCCCCCGCTGCTTTAATCGAACGGCTCTCTACAGCTCCTCCAAGTGATATAACTGCAATATCTGTTGTTCCTCCTCCGATATCAATGACCATATTTCCTTTGGCTTCCTCTATATCAACTGCTGCACCGATTGCAGCCGCAAGGGGTTCTTCCATAACATAAACACTCTTAGCTCCTGTTCTGTAAACAGCCTCTTCTACAGCTCTCCGCTCCACTTCTGTGACTCCGCTGGGAACACAGACACATATTTTCGGTCTGCCAACCCCGGTTCGTTTCTCCATAGCACTGCGGATAAATGCCTTTAACATTCGCTCTGTAACAATATAATCTGAAACTACTCCTTTTACGAGCGGTCTTACAACTTCGATTGATTCCGGTGTCTTTCCGATCATCTTTTTTGCTTTATTTCCAATCGCAATAATGCGTTTCGAACTTTTCTCATATGCAACAACAGACGGTTGGTTGATGACAACCCCACGACCTTTTACATATACCAATACATTCGATGTCCCCAAATCTATTCCTATATCCATACTATCTTATATCTCCTTTAAGTTTGACAACCATAAGAAACAACTTTCTACTCGTTTCTTACGTTATCGTACCGATTGTAAAAATCTCACACAAATACAGACTTTGATAACCGATCTGCGTAAAAAAAGTGCCAAGTTTACAATAATAAATATTATAAACATTGGCACCATTTTTTTCAACCAAAATATAAACTGGAAAATGTTATCCTACGATATTCACTTTTCATTACTTTATATCTGTCTTCATAACTTTCTTTGCTTCAGGATTTCTTGCATCTGCTCGTTCCATCGCTTCGTCTACAGCAGTTAACAACCTGTCAATATTACCAGTCTCCATCGCAAGAAGTAAATTCTTGATATTACCCTCAATACCATCTTCATATTTATACCCTTTTTCAATGATATATTCTTTGGCAATTACAATCATATTCTCTTCTTTAATCTGATCAAAATAAACACGATTGTTAAAGCTTCTTGCCTGTGTCATATTATCTGCAAGCATCTTGCTAAGTGCAACCTTTTCACCGGTAAGAATTATCTTAACATCATTCTTCTCCGAAGAACAAAGATCAACCATCTCTTTGAAACGCTCAGGTGTTATAAGTCCTGCGCTCTCAACGATCAGGCATCCGCCTTTCAATTTTGTAACCGCACCGGCAAGCTTACCGCTATTGATTACTTTTGCTCTAACCTTTGCCTTTGCAGGTGATGTACAGAAACCAAGATCATAATAACACTCAGCAAAATCTTCTCCAACCTTTGATGAACCAAATCCATGCAGACCGAGAATAACGAGATTCTTTGAGCGTTTCGGATCCACTTTCATTGTCTGAAGAACATTCACAATCTGTGCGCCCGCAGGATTTACACAAAGATACTTATACAGATACTTTGCTTCCGATGGCAGGGCTTTCTTCATTTCCTGATTAATCTCACTCTGTTCAGCTTCTACAGCGGCTTCATCCGTTGCTTCTAAGGATACATCTATCTTAGATGCTTCTTCTACCTTTCCTGCTTTTAAAAGTTCAACCTGTTTTCTTGCTTCTTCTTCCTTCTTAACAGCTTTTTCAAGAACCTTTGCAGCAGCGGCAGCTCTGCCACTTACTTCTTCCAATTGCTTCTTTGTACTGATTTCTTCTTTCAGAAGAGAATCAAGATCATGCTTCTTTTTATCTTCTGCTTTCTTAACTGCCTCTTCATTTGCAGCTTTTCTGGCAACGACACGTTCTTCCTGTTCAGTTTTCAAACCGGCAATCTTCTGTTTTAGTTCTTCTTCTTTCTTCTTGGCATCATCAAGCAACTTCTGTGCTGTTTTCTCTGCTTCCTTCTGGGCATCAACAGCTTCCCTCTCTGCAGTCATTGCAGTGGACTGAACTTTCTCAAGTTCTGCAGCCTCTCCTGCCGCATATTTTTCTTCTTCATCTGCAAGGAACTTCTCGCGTGCATCCTCTCTGGACTTCTTATCCTTATCCAGTTTCTCTCTTCCATCTGAAGCAACCTTTTCAGCATTCCGGATCTCTACTTCTTCTTCAATCTTAGCCTTCTCCAGAATTTCTTCTGCTTCTTCCTCTGCATTTTCTGCCTTGGAAAGAAGATCTTCTGCCTCTACTACGGATTTCTTTGCTGCATCAAGTGCCTGCTGTGCTTCAGTCTTTGCTGACTTAAAGGATTCTACATCTTTCTTTGTCGCAACAATATCATCGCTTGTTGTCTTCTTTTCTTTATTGAGTAAATCAATTTCAGACTGGAATTTCTTCTTATCAGCTTCACCCTTTGAAATTCTGGACTCTGCCGCTGCTTTTGCAGTTCTGGCTTCTTCCAGTTTCTTCAACGCTTCAGCTTCTTTTGCTTCTGCTTCTTTTAATGATTTCTTTGCTGAATCAATAGCCTTTGTTGCTGAATCATTGTTATTCGTCGCAGTCTTAAGTTTGCCTTCACTCTCAGCAAGCTTGCTTTCAAGTCCGGCTAATGTCTTTAATGACTCCGACTCCATATCTGTTGTATTCTTAAGGTTAAGAGCTGCTTCTTCCTCCGCCTTCTTGGAATCTGTGAAGATAACACCTGCACGCTGCTTATTCTTTTCTGCATCGTCCATCAGCTTCTTAGCTTTGTCATTCTGTGTCTCTTTCTTTTTCTTGGCAGCATCAATTGCTTTCTTCTTATCTTCCTCTAATTTTACGGAAGCCGTTTCTGCATCCTTGCAAGCCTTTGTATACTCAGCTTCATGTTTTTCAATATTTGCTTTCTTAGCATCTGCAAGCTTTTTGATCACTTCATCAGCTGCAGCCTGTGCATCATTGATGATTTTCATCTTGATAGTCTCAGGATTGCTCTCCTTTAATACCTTATCCGAATCATCCTTTGCTTTCTTATTAGTATCTTCTATCTCTTTATTGATAGCTTTTACTTTTGTTTCAAGCTCTGCATTTTCTTTTGCTAAGAGTTTCTCATCAGCCTTCTTCTTTGCATCGAATTCTGCCTTCAGCTTATCTTCATAAGCGGCTTTTTTCTTTGCACATTCTTCAAGCTGTGATTTCAGTTCTTTTTCTTCTTTTTCAGAATCTGCAATCGTCTTCTTGGCTGTTTCAACGACATACTTTGCATCCTGAGCCTTACGTTCAGCAAGTTCGATAGCCTGTTTTTTCTTGGTCTCGGCTTCAACCTTTGCCTTTTCAGCCGCAGCCTTCTTACGTGCCTCTTCTGCTTTCTTTTTGGACTCTTCCTCTGCTGCTTTACGTTTAGCTTCTTCTTCAGCTTTTTTCTTAGCTTCTTCTTCAGCTTTTTTCTTAGCTTCTTCCTCTGCCTTCTTCTTAGCTTCTTCTTCTGCCTTTATACGTGCAGCTTCTTCTTCGCTGGTTTCATCAATATTGGAGAGGTTCTCAATACCGGCTCCAAGGAAGTCTTCATCTTCATCGTCATCATCTATATCATACATAGATGAAACATCCGCGTCATCGTTGTTTCTGTCAGGTAAAATACTGAAAAGATCACCATTTTTGTCATTTCCTTTTTTAGTCTTAACCTCTTTCACCTTAACATTCTTGCCCGGTGTCCATTCAGCATCATCTGAAACAACAGATGTCATATCATCTTCGTCAAATCGTTCTGCTTCATCAGATAACGTTGTCTTATCTTTACCTTTTATCTTATTCGGTTCAAGGGAAGCATTCATATTCAAAGTCGAACCAAGACCGCCTCCTGTCGCACCCGGTTTTCCTGAAAGGCCTTCTCCTGAAGGTGCACTACCAAGTCCACCAAGTCCGCCGGCTCCTTCTCCAAGGCCACCGCCAAGTCCGCCGAGACCGCCATAGCCTTCTCCAAGGCCACCACCAAGTCCGCCGAGGCCACCACCAAGTCCCTCATCGGCAATACCACCGAGGTTAAGACTGATCTTTGGCATTTCCTGCTTTTCATTCTTTTTCTCTGTTTTAGCTTCACTCTCTGCCTCTATATTATTTGTATCCGGCTTTTCAGCTTCAGCTTCTTTGTTCTCTGTCTCTTCAGGCTCATCCTCATGAACAATACCTAATGCTTCTTCTCTCTTACGACGCTTCTTCTCCTCAATACGCGCAAGTTCTTCAGCAGACAAAGTCTTGTATTGGCTCTTGCTTCCACTATCTGAAGTTTTCTTTTTATTGCTGCTCTTATTCTTCAAAGCCTGTTCTTCTTCAAGTCTTTTCTGCTTTGCAGCTTCAGCAGCCCTTTCTTTTTCAAGCTGTGCTTTAATCGCAGCAATCATAGCTTCTGTTTGATCTATAGCCAATTTGTACGCCTCCTTCCACATTATCAAATAAAAAAATAATATTTATATTAATCTAATTATTTGTCATTTTTTCTTAAGCTTATATTTTTTTTCATCGGAATGTTTTGATTCAGATTTCTTTACAGCCTCGGACTCTGAAGCACTATCATTTTCCTTTATGTTTTCCGATTCATCGGTTTCATCCTCGCTTGAAGGATTTAACACAAAACTGTCCTGATGCATATTGAAATAATCAGTGTTTGATGCATATTTAGTTCCAAGCTCGATTCCGAGTCTTGCAAGTAGCTCATCCGTCTCACTGATCAAAGCTTCCTCTTTTTTCAGATTTTCAGCCATCTTCTGATCGTATTCTTCCTGTATGTCTTCATGCTTTACATGTTCTACAACAGGTGGTTTATCACTGTTATAATCAGGGAAAAGACTTGATCTGAATGTAGGAAAATCTATTTTTCTGCCATTTACATTTGCAGAATTCTCAACCACCGGTTCTAAGATTTCTGATTCTGAATCTTTTATTTCAAAAACCTCTGTTTCAGGATTTTTTGATGCAGGATCATTTATTTCAAAATCGTCGGTTTCAAAAATCTTTGCTTCGGAAATCTCCGTTTCAGAAGCATCATTATCTATATCATAATCCTGTTCTGATATTACTTCTGAAGCTGATTCATCGAGTTCATCAGGTACCGACTCATCAAACGCTTCTGTTGTGACGTCGACAGTTTCTTCCGGTATATAAGCATCTGTTTCCGACTGTTCAGATTCTGTCGTCTCCGGCTCCGCCTGTTCCGATTCTTCTGCTTCGACATCAACATTAACTTCCGCTTCGTCAATGATTTCAGCTTCCACATCTTCTTCCTGCTCGATTTCTTCTGTCTCAGACTGAATGATATCTTCATCACTTTCATCTGGCATCAGATCTTCCGGCACTTCCGAGATCTCTACAATATCGTCATCCTCATATGCCTGTTCAAATGAATCATCTTCCCAATCATCTGTATCAAATTTATATTCATCCAGTGACTGGATTGCAACATCAATATCAAATTTATGATCTTTCTTTCCTTCAGATTCAGAAACATCTTCCGAAAGCTCTTCATTTTCACTTATCTGAGGTTCTTCCATGAGAACCGTCTCGTCTTCTCCGGACAGCTGATCGGCAGCCTCTGCCACCTCTGCATTTTCATGCGGCTCTGCAGGTTCTGCATACTCAGCTTCTTCAACAACAATCTCCGACTCTGTATTTTCTTCAGACTCAGGTTCTGTATTTTCTTTTTCAATAACTGTTTCAGTATCCGATTCTGCAGCCTCTTTCTCAACAATTTCTTCAGTCTCAGGTTCCGCAGTCTCTTCCTCAACAGTTGTCTCAGTCTCAGGTTCCGCAGTCTCTTCCTCGACAATTTTCTCAGTCTCAGGTTCCGCAGTCTCTTCCTCGACAATTGTCTCAGTCTCAGGTTCCGCAGTCTCTTCCTCAACAGTTGTCTCAGTCTCAGGTTCCGCAGTCTCTTCCTCGACAGTTGTCTCGATCTCCGGCTCGCTTTGTTCAAGCGCATCCGGGTCAACCATCAATACTGTATCGAAATCATCTGTAATATCCGAAGTATCAAAATCATCCAGACTTTCATCGAATGATTCTTCTGATATCTGATCCAGATTCTTTTCTTCGCTAACAATCGAAGCGGTCTCCGGCTCTTCCGGCTCTTTCATTATATCTTCACTCTGAGTCGAATCTATATTCTCTTCTACCGCCATTACTTCATCCAGTAATTTGTCTTTGTCCGGTTGCAGCTTCTCTGTTTCAGCAATTACCTCTTCAATCGCAGCCTCTTCTTTCTTTGACAGTCGTCCTATATGAAATCTCTTTCCTTTATCCTTTTTTTCCTCTGACTGCTCATTTTCCTGTTGTTCTTTCTTCTGCTGTTTCTTTAATTCTTTCTTTTCTTTAGATTTAAGCAACATCTGTTTGAACTTCACAGAATTTGGTATGGGTTCACGATCATCGACCATCAAAGTAATCTTAGGGTCTTTCGGGAACATACGAAGGTGATCAGCTTCCAAAACCTTTTGTTCAAATGTTCTGATCTCTTCCTGTTCTTTTGAATCATCCTCCTGTTCTGATGCAGGATAACAATATATAGTTTTCTCTACATCATATGATTTATCTCTAAGCCGGTTCACATTCTCAATATATGGGGAACCTTTATAGGTCGCGCAGAAAATTTCAGCCTCCGACTGAAGTTTCTCCATATTTCCCATTGCAGCATACAATAACAACATCTCAAAATCCCAAGCTGCATCCGTTTCGGCTTCATTTGCTGAAATAAGAATTCCATACAGCTCTTTGAACGATTTTCGTTTTGCTTTTGCAATCATGTATTCTATACGATATGTACCTGCATCTTTTTCATCTTGATTAAATTTATAGATGTCATAATATGTGTCTACAAGTGTGTAAAACCCCTCAGATAAATACACTTTAATCAGTGAATATATAATCTTATTTCCAACAGGCGCCATGGAGTGGGCTTTTACAAGAGCAGCTCTGGCTTCCGAATAACGTCCGTTTTCATAGTAAACTTCACCACAAATCTTGATAAACTGAGGTGAAAGCGATCTGGTCAAATCCTGATGTTCAAGTATATCCAATGCAAGACTATAATCCCCGCTTGCCGCAAGTTCTTTTATTTTGTTGACACTTGACATGCTAATTCCAGTACCCATCCAATCATACTCCTAAACTAATTTTCATCAGCTAATTTTATCACATCAGGCCATCTTTTACAACTGTCATGTACCTGAGTTTTGCTTCTTCGAGCATATATATGCACAAAGCAATCCTGTAAATAATCCAGCTATCAATCCGCCTATATGCGCTGCATTATCTATGCCTTCCGAAACATATCCATTCAATATTGTGATCACGGATAAAAAAATAAGATCCTTTAATGAAATATCTGATATCTTTCCTTTACCAAAAAAGGCAAAAACAATCAATATACCCATCAAGCCGCAGATTGCACCCGATGCACCTCCTGCATATTCGTAAAAGTTTCCCATATAACAACTGACTATCGAACAAACAGATGCTACAATGCCGCAGAACAAATATACGCATATATACTTCACTTTCCCCAGCAGATATTCTACCCTTGCTCCAAGAGCAATCAATACAACCATATTGCTTAAAAGATGTGTCAGAGAAAAATGGAAAAACATAGAGGTTAGCAGTCTGTAATACTGCTTTTCAACAAGAACATACCGAAGATTATCTGTCAGAATTTCTTCAAGAAAAGAATATCCGTAAGCATCCCTGGTATATACATATACTATGAATACCAAAATATTGAGCAATACCAGAATCGGTGTTACCACTCCAAATATTTTCTTTAACCGGATACGCCAGTGGTCTTTTTCCGCATAAATCTCTTTTTCAAGAATCCTCTGTAACCCGTCAAAATCTGCCGGTTGATTCTCAAAAATATATAATTTACCATAATCCTCACTGAACAGCCAGACATTGTCCATCTTCTTAATGATCGTACTTAAGTCGTCATCAAATATTCCGTCCTTGGTAAGTAGCAGGTTCAAAATCATAACTCTTTTTCCTGTTTCTTCCAGATCATTTCTAATCTGTGAATTAAACTTTATAAGATTATCCGCTTTCAAATTTCTGCTATTTCCAAGCACAATAACGTATATGGCATCGCCTTCCGCTCTGCCATATACATTATTACTGTCAGGATTTAATTTTTTATATCCTTTTTCCCCCAGATGCTCAATGATCTGTAACATATATTGTTGCATTTTTACAATCCAAGGAACAGATTCTCAACCTTCTCAATTACAGTTTCCTTCATATCTCCGCGTGTTTTTTCATACTGAATACCGGATTCCATAATCTCCAATAACTGCATACGAAGTCCTGAATCAATATCCTTAATATACTTCATAAGGACATCCTTGATCTCCATAACATATTCTTTCTGTTTCATTTCTTCCAACATCGGCTCATAATTAAATGTTATGCTGTTCTTCATCTCATCCTGTTTTCTGCCACAGATCACGCATTCCTCTGCGCCACCTTCATTTACATGTCCGCAGTTACAGGTCCATACAAGTCCATCCGACTTATAATTACATACAGCATCAAGACCTTTTTTAACTTTAAGTGCTTTATACTTCAATGCACTCATTTCAACATCGATCGGATCATCTCCGCATGAATATACACCTCTTGCAGTTACATATTTCTGAATATATACTTTACAACTTGTAATAATCTTTATGTATTTTTCAGGAAGTTTACATTCTATATAATCAGATTTTAATAATGATACATTTGTTTTATCAAATACAAAATCCACACCTGTTAATGTGATTTCATCACCGTAAATATTTACAAACTGAATGTCTGCTTTGATTGCTTTGACATCATCCATATTGTAATTATTATACCATGCCGAAATCTTGGTTCCGTTTCCTTCAGATGCAAGGATAACTTTTACGGCTCTCGGTACAAGCTTGTCGTAATAATTATTTACATATAATTCTTTTCTTACAAAATCGCTCTTATCAAATTCGGATTTGTACTCTTTTTTCACCGAAACAAGTGTACCGCTAACAATAACCGCTGAAATATTAGATGAATAATCAACTATATTTGTTTTAAAGCCTACGACCGCATTGTAATTTGTCTTTCCGACAACTTCCTCAAATGACTTGATGGTTTCCTTCATTGTTCCATCCAGCTTGTCATGGTACATGCTGCTTCTGTCTGTTGCAATGTCAGCAATAGATGCACCGATCTCCTTTAAAAAATTAGAGCTTAAAATTGTCTGTACAAATTTATAAGGACCATATTCTGTTATCTCATATCCTTCAAAACTTGTGCCTGATGTAATCATAATATTTGCCATGTGTAACGCACCTCCAAAAATATATGAAAATTGTATCACAATATATCGGAATAGACAAATACTTTTTGTGAATTTTATATTAAAATCATGTCTTTTTTTAGTAATTTTACTCAAATAACCACAAATATTGTTTAAACTGCAATCGGAATATTCTTCACTTGTGGTCCTGTCTGATAATCTTCAATTGTAAAATCATCCAACGTAAACTGATAAAAATCTTTTATATCCGGATTCATGGTAAACTTTGGTGCAGGATAGGTTTCTCTGGATATCAGCTCTTTTACGATCGGAATGTGTCTGTCATAAATATGTGCATCTGCAATTACATGCACCAGTTCTCCCGGTTTAAACCCTGTAACCTGTGCAATCATATAAACCAGTGCTGCATACTGAACAACATTCCAATTATTTGCCGCAAGTACATCCTGTGATCTCTGATTCAATATAGCATTCAGGCGATCTCCTGTTACATTAAATGTCATCCCATAAGCACACGGATACAGATTCATCTCATGAAGATCCTCGTGTACATACATATTTGTCATCATACGACGACTGTATGGATTATGTTTCAGATCATAAATCAAGCGATCCACCTGGTCAAACATACCTTCTTTGTACTGGTGTTTTACACCCATCTGATATCCGTAAGCTTTTCCGATCGAACCATCTTCATCTGCCCAGCTATCCCAGATATGACTTTTCAGATCATGTACATTATTGGATTTTTTCTGCCAAATCCACAGTATCTCATCTATAGCAGACTTAATATATGTCTTTCGAAGTGTAATTGCCGGAAATTCCTTTGACAGATCATAGCGGTTTACGACGCCAAACTTTTTGATCGTGTAAGCACTTGTTCCATCCTCCCACTTAGGGCGGACTTTTTCTCCCTCTGTACTATATCCGTTTTCTATGATTGATCTACACATTTCTATAAAAATATCATCCGCACGACTCATTTTATACCTCCGTTTTTTTCATAAATAAAGCTTCTGTAATTGTATCGTATCAATCGAAAAAACGCAACTTATTACATGAAACACTACCATTTATTACATTTCGGCACTTTTTTTCTGCAAATCGTGTATGATGTTGCAAAGAAATGAAAGGAGACTTACACAAATGCCAAATGAAAATTATCCATTACCTAAGCTTCTACGTTACTTCCGTGAGAAAAAACAAATGACGCAGGCAGAGGTCGCCGAGCAGCTCTCAATCTCGCGATCCGGATATGCTAATTATGAATCAGGGCGGATACTTCCCGGTATCGAACATATAGCCAAATTATCGAAGATTCTCGACCACGACTTCCTGTTCGCCTATTCCATGTCATTAAAAAACGCAGAACAGGACAATTACAATCTGATTGAAGCAGTCAGTGATCCATCTGCATATCAGGCTGTTCCTGTTCGCAAAGAAACAATTACTGATCTTATCAATCAGTTGAAGGAAGTCCCAACATGGGAGTTGGAGCTACTAAAAACCTATGTACAATTATACTGTAATGAGAAAAACGAAAAGGAGAAAAAGAATATATGACATCCGTTATCCGAACCAATATAGGCAGTGCACTGTTATCCCTTCGAAAAAGCAAAACCTTATCCATGCGTGAAGCAGCCGAAGAATTAAAAATATCCCAATCTGCCTATTCCCAATACGAACGTGGCAGTTCTATACCCGATATAAAAACAATTTTTTATGCATCAAATTACTATCATATCAATATTCAGTTTCTTGTATTTCTAATCTGTATTGATCTTGCATCTCTGGAAAACATTAAAAATGAGAACCTTTTTCAGTTATTTACCTTTGACAATATATTTGACTGGGATTTTTTTCATGTATTTAAAGAGTATGATCGTCTGTCTAAAAATTACAAGGATGCCGTCACCCGTTTTCTTCATGCCGCAAATATCTGTAATCAGAATGAATCCAGAAAAAACAACAACTAAAAAAACAGCAGTCCGATCTGTTTTATAGCTGCCTGACTGCTGCATTTATCGTATTCATTACTTTTTTCTTATCTGCACTCCAAAGCGGTGCGATCAATAGTTTCTTCGGTCCGTCTCCGGTCAGGCGATGGATCACCATATCCGGCGGCAGTACCTTCAGACACGAAACAACACATTCTGTATAATCTTCCAGCGACAAAACAGAACATTCTCCATTCTGATACAATTCAGCAAGGTTGGTTCCTTTAAGGACATGAAGTAGTTGCAGCTTTATGCCCTGTGCACCGCTCTTTCCTATATACTCTGCTGTTTCGATCATATCTCTCTGTGTCTCTCCAGGAAGTCCCAATATCATATGTACGATCACATGTACACCAAGATCACGGAGTTTTTTTACTGCCTCGTCATATACCGAAAGCGGATATCCGCGATTAATAAGCTTTGCCGTTTCCTCATGGATCGTCTGAAGTCCGAGTTCTACCCACACCGGCTTGATTCTCTGTATATCACGCAGCATATCGATCACCTGATTTCCCAGGCAATCCGGTCTGGTTGCAATTGAAATAACCGCAATGTCTGACCGCATCGCTGCCTTTCTATAAATATCCCGCAAACGGTCAATATCACCATATGTATTCGTAAATGACTGAAAATATGCAATATAATGTTCACCTTTGAACTTCGAAGCAACCAGCTGTTTTGCCTGTTCGATCTGTCGATCTATGTCCATATCCGCTTTTGGACTGAAATCACCCGATCCTAGGCTACTGCAAAAGATACAACCACCAATTCCTGCCGTTCCATCCCGGTTCGGGCAGGTGGTTCCGGCATTTAATGACAGCTTGTATAATTTCTCCCCGAAGGTATCCTTTATATATTGATTTGCTGTATATATATTCATCTTACATATTCCTTATACATTGAACTGCCATGTTCATGTCCATCTCCATATTATATATCTTCCATATCCAACTTCCATATCGATCAGACAGCAGCTTTACTGTTTAAAAAAATTCGAGCAGCTTCTCCGGCTTATGGATGATCTGGGTAGCACCATGTTCTAACAGGAATTCTTCATCACGAAAGCCCCAGGTAACAGAGATACATTCCAGTCCGCTGTTCTTTGCGGTCATGATATCCACATCTGAATCTCCAACATAGACTGTGCCTTCCCGTCCAATCTGCATTTCCTTCATTGCTTCTATGCAAGTGTCCGGTGCCGGTTTCTTTGCTACATTTGCAGACTCTCCGATTGCTGTACTTATATATGCACCAAAGAACTGATCCCTCAGTCCCTTCACTGCAGCATCAAATTTGTTCGATACGATACCTACCGGTATTTCTTTTTCTTTTAACGCCTTAAGCACATCAACAACTCCCTCGTAAGGACATGTCTTATTCAACATATTCTTTGAATAATGTTCCTTGAATATCGCGAGTGCTTTTAATGTATCGTCCTCTGAAGTTCCCGTCGGAACTGCACGCTCCATCAGCTTCTCTACGCCATTCCCGACAAAGCGGCGGACCTCATCGATTGTCCGTTCCGGATAATCCATCTGACAAAGTGCGTAATTTGTACTGTCTGCCAGATCCTCTAATGTATTTAAAAGTGTTCCATCCAAATCAAATATAACTGCCTGATATTTCTTCATTGTACATCTGCCTTTCTGCCTTTGTTCTATTCCGGCTGATCGAGTTCCTGTACGGCTCGGACAAGTGCCGGAACGATCTGCTTCTTTCTGGAAACCACGCCTTCCAGATATGCATAATGATCGACAAATTCCGTCTGGAATGCACGGGAACAGATCTCCTCTGCCTCATCTCCAAATGCCAACATTCCGGAACTATCGTCTAAGATACTTGTCATTACAAACAAAAATACATCACATCCATTTTCTGTATAATCGATCAGATACTCATACATACTCTTCTGTATCTGCTCAATCTCTCTGGTATTGATCGATGTGATCTGTCCGATCGCAAAGGTACGTCCGTCGATCTCAAATTTCTTATAATCCTGATGCAGAATCTCATCGATTGTCTTTCCCTTCAGATTACTTCCGGCATCAAACATCTCCATTGCGAAATCATTTACATTAATCTCGGCAAGTTGCGCCAGTGCATATGCTGCATTCTTATCCTCACAGGTACAGGTCGGTGATTTAAACAGCAGCGTATCTGATAAAATAGCCGCACACATCAATCCTGCAATCTTCTTATCCGGTATAATGTTCTGCTCTCTGTACATCTGATATATGATCGTAGATGTACAGCCAACCGGCTGATTTCTGAAATAAACCGGTGCAAGCGTTTCTACATTTGCAATTCTATGATGATCGATGATCTCCCGGATCTCTGCCTTGTCGATATTATCAACCGACTGTGTACGTTCATTATGATCGACCAGGATCACCTGTTTTTTTCTGGCATTGATATAGTTACGTCTGGAAACCAGTCCCAGATAATTTCCACTCTTATCTACAACAGGGAAATAACGAACTCTCGTCTTCGACATAACACTTTTTATCGTTTCAACCGAATCATCCTCGTTAAACGTCATTATATTATCACGAACCATAAAGAACCTTACCGGTATACTCTGACCGATCAGTCTGGCCACCTTATAAGTATCATTCTGAGATGTGATGATCGAACAGCCCTTAAATGCCGCAAGCTTCACAACATCGTCATCCACCTTATCCACCAGACAAAGGATCAGCATACCTGCTCCTTTTTCGATAGCCATTAGCTGAGATTCCTTCCGGTCACTTAAGATAACAATGTCGTCCGGCTTTACAAAATGCTCCATAAGCTCCACATGTGCCGCGCCTATGATAACTTTTCCTTTCGTAATATAACTATGCGGATTTCCACAGACCATCTCACCGTCGATCGTCTCCATGATATGTCGGCACCTGGTTCTCGCTTTATACAAAATATCGTCTTCCGAATTCAACATATAAGCTTCTGCAATATCTCCGACAGTTAATATTCCACGAATCTTTCCGTTCTCCACAACCGGCAACGTCGTTGCATCATTCTTCTGCATGATCTCAAATGCCTTCTTCATTGTTGTATCACCCGGTACACCGGAAACGAGCCGGTAAGAAATATCACTCAACTGGGTGTCCACGTTTTTGATCAACTCCGGCACTTCCACATCAAAATAATTTAATACAAATTCTGTTTCTTTATTGATATTACCCGCTCTTTTGGGAATGTATTTATTTTCTGACTGATTCTTAAGATCTGCATACGCGATTGCTGAACAAATCGAATCCGTATCCGGATTCTTATGTCCGATCACAAACACCTCATCTCTTGGAATGTTATGCATATTCCACCTCCTATTAAGAACACAAAACAGCCTGCTGCAAAATGCAGCAGCCTGTTTTGTCAGGTTGTATCATATTATACTTATAATTCGCTGATGTCAACCAGTGATAATCGTCTATTTGCGGATGACTCCAAACTTGTAAGCAGTGCATTCGCTGTATCAAGGCTTGTAAGACAGGTAACACCGGTTTCAACTGCATGACGTCTGATCACGAAACCATCCTTGCTTCGTTCAACACCCTGTGACGGAGTATCGATGATCAGATCGATCTCATGACTTAAGATCAGATCCAACAGGTTTGGTGATGGTTCCTCTACTTTGTTGATCAGTTCAGCAGGCACTCCATTCTCATTCAGGATTCTGCATGTGCTCTTTGTAGAGAAGATCTCATAACCAAGAGCCGAAAAACGTCTGCCGATTTCTACTGCATCCATCTTATCTGCATCCTTAACTGTAAGAATCATCTTCTTTGTCTTTGGAAGATTTACACCTGCGCCAAGGAACGCCTTGTAAAGGGCTTCGTTGTAGTCCTTGGAGATACCAAGACATTCACCTGTTGATTTCATTTCCGGTCCCAGACTGATCTCGGCTCCACGGATCTTCTCAAATGAGAATACTGGCATCTTGATCGCAAAGTATTCTGCTTCCGGCTGAAGTCCCGGCTTATATCCCATATCCTTGATCTTCTCACCTGTGATAACACGGGTTGCAAGATCTACGATCGGAATACCGGTAACCTTGCTGATATATGGAACAGTACGGCTGGAACGAGGATTTACCTCAATTACATATACTTCATCATTGTATGCGATAAACTGTATATTGATCAGACCGATTACATGAAGGCTGTTTGCAAGCTTTCTTGTATAATCTTCAATTACACGTTTGATCTTTGGTGAAAGCGTCTGTGCAGGATATACAGAGATACTATCACCGGAATGGATACCGGCTCTCTCTACATGCTCCATGATACCAGGGATCAGGATATCTTCTCCATCACATACAGCATCTACTTCTACTTCCTTACCCATGATATATTTATCAACCAGAACAGGATGCTCCTGAACATGTCTGTTGATGATATCCATAAATTCAATAATATCTTTATCAGAGATCGCAATCTGCATTCCCTGTCCGCCTAATACATAAGAAGGTCTTACCAGAACCGGATAACCGAGTTCATTGGCTGCCTCTAAGGCTTCATCTCTGGTAAATACCGTCTTTCCGGCAGGTCTTGGGATACAACACTTCTCAAGGATCTCATCGAATAATTCTCTATCCTCAGCGGCATCTACATTCTCTGCACTTGTACCAAGGATCGGAACACCCATCTCCATCAGTGCTTCCGTCAGCTTGATCGCTGTCTGTCCGCCGAACTGAACAACCGCACCATCCGGTCTTTCCAGATCTACAATTGCTTCTACATCCTCTGCTGTCAGTGGCTCGAAATACAGCTTATTTGCAATATCAAAATCTGTACTGACTGTCTCAGGATTATTATTTACGATAATGGTCTGGTATCCCTTTCTCTCAAATGCCCATGTACTGTGTACGGAGCAGTAATCGAATTCGATACCCTGTCCGATACGAATAGGACCGGAACCAAGAACCATAACCTTCTTTACGGAATGATCTTCCTCTACTTCATTCTCACCGTCGAAGCAGGAATAATAGTATGGTGTAGATGCTTCAAACTCTGCAGCACAGGTATCAACCATCTTGAAAGATGCACGGATACCATAGCCATACCGCAGCTCTTTGATCTCTTTTGTTGTCTTTCCTGTAAGCTGTGCGATTACCTTATCTGGGAATTCTACACGCTTGATCTCCTTCATCAGTTCCTTGGAGATATCTCCCTTGGAATCACGGATCTCCTGTTCATAGTCAACCAGATTGTTGATCTTATCAATGAACCAAAGATCAATCTTTGTGATATCGTGAATTGCTTCCTGTGTAATGCCACGGCGAAGTGCCTCAGCGATAACAAAGATACGTCTGTCATCTACATGATGCAGAAGCTTTAAGATATCACTGTCAGACATATTCTTATATCTGCTGGAATGAAGACCATCTACATGCTGTTCCAGAGAACGGATTGCTTTCATCAATGCGCCCTCAAAGTTTGTGCAGATACTCATAACCTCACCGGTTGCCTTCATCTGTGTTGTCAGATCATGATCTGCCTTGATGAACTTATCAAACGGAAGTCTAGGAATCTTAACAACAACATAGTCCAGTGCAGGCTCAAAGCTTGCAAACGTCTTCTTGGTAATTGCATTCTGGATCTCATCCAGATTATAACCAAGTGCGATCTTTGCAGAAACCTTGGCGATCGGATAACCGGTTGCCTTGGATGCAAGTGCTGACGAACGGCTTACACGAGGATTTACTTCGATTACACAATATTCAAATGTAGTTGGATGTAATGCAAACTGTACGTTACAGCCACCACGGATATTTAATTCAGAAATAATATTTAATGCAGATGTACGAAGCATCTGATACTCTTTATCACCCAATGTCTGGGATGGTGCTACTACGATAGAGTCACCGGTATGGACACCGACCGGATCCAGATTCTCCATATTACAAACTGTAATACAGGTACCATTTGCATCACGCATTACTTCGTATTCGATCTCTTTCCAGCCTGCGATACAACGCTCTACCAGAACCTGACCGACACGACTAAGTCTCAGACCATTCATCAGGATCTCGACAAACTCTTCTTCATTCTCAGCGATACCACCGCCGCTTCCGCCGAGGGTATATGCCGGACGGAGTACAACCGGATATCCTATCTTCTTAACAAATTCCAGACCGGCTTTTACCGTTGTAACAACCTCAGATGGTGCTACAGGCTCATGGATCTTCTCCATGGTTTTCTTGAATTCCAGTCTATCCTCTGCTTTTTTGATTGTTGAAGAAGATGTACCGATCAACATAACATCATGTTCTCTTAAGAAACCGGACTCTTCCAGTTCCATTGCGATATTTAAAGCTGCCTGACCACCCAGTGTTGGCAGAAGGCTGTCCGGTTTTTCCTTCTCGATCACTGCTTTTACTACATCGGCTGTTAATGGCTCAATGTATACCTTATCTGCGATATCCTTATCTGTCATGATCGTAGCCGGATTGGAGTTGATCAGGACAACGCAAAGGCCTTCTTCTTTTAATGAACGACAAGCCTGTGTACCGGCATAGTCAAATTCTGCAGCCTGTCCGATTACGATAGGACCGGAGCCAATTACAACAACTTTTTTAATATTCGGATTCTTTGGCATTACTTAGACACCTCCATCATATTCATAAATACATCAAACAAGAAGTCTGTATCAAGAGGACCGGCACATGCTTCCGGATGGAACTGTACGGTCTGTGCATTCTTACCAAGGTAATGAACACCTTCTACTGTACCATCATTTACATTGATAAAGCTAACCTCGGCAACCTTTCTGTCAAGGCTCTCTTCTTTTACCATATATCCATGATTCTGAGTTGAAATATAAACCTTTCCGGTCTTTAAATCTTTTACAGGATGGTTCGCACCTCTGTGACCGTATTTCATCTTTACGGTATCGCCGCCATTTGCAAGTGCAAGCAGCTGATGTCCAAGACATATTGCAAAAATAGGAATATCTGTATCGAAAAGTTTTTTCACTTCTTTGATCGTAACCTTACAATCCTTTGGATCTCCAGGTCCGTTTGTTAACATGATGCCGTCCGGTGCATCTGCGATGATCTCCTCCGCAGGTGTCTCAGCAGGATATACAGTAACCTGACAACCTCTCTTTAATAAAGATTTGATAATATTTCTCTTAACGCCGAGATCGATCACAGCTACCTTGTAGCCATCTCCCGGATAAACTTTCTTTTCTTTGCATGTAACATCAAGAACAACATGTCCCATCTCCCATGCTTTGATCCGCTTCAGACAATCTTCAAGGTCATAAGAAGCATTTGTTGTGATCATGCCCTTCATTGTACCCTGATTTCTGAGGATCTTGGTCAAGGCTCTGGTATCAACTCCCTCGATACCTGTTATATTGTTATTAATAAGGAACTGGTTAATACTCTGTTCACTTCTAAAGTTACTTGGCTTCTTCGCAATCTCTCTTACAATAAATCCTGACTGCCATGGTTTATCAGCCTCCATATCTTCCAGACATACACCATAATTACCAATCAACGGATATGTCATACAAACTGCCTGCCCGGCATAGGATGGGTCTGTCAACACCTCTAAGTAACCTGTCATAGACGTATTGAAAACAATTTCGCTTATGATCTCATCGGTTGCTCCAATACTGGTGCCTTCAAATACATGTCCATCTTCAAGTATCAAAAAAGCTTTCATAATACAATTCCTTTCTTCTTTTTTCTATTTTTGCTCAAAAAAAAAGAGTGAACAGAGAATCTGTGCACACATACAAAGATCCTCATCTGCCTCTTTTTTCTAGTTTTGTCAATTCTAACACATTTGTTATTGTTAGACAACACTTTTTCATCGAAATTCGTCAACTTATTTCTGAGCAGCTTCCTGCTTCATTTTTTCAGTTGCTTCATACACTCTTCTGCTGAATTCACAGCCGCAGAAGTTCTGTCTATATAAATTATATTCCTTTGAAAGCTCAATCGAATGTTTATATCCATTTTTCTTCTTAAAATCACTATGCAAAAATGTTATACCATACTGCTCACCCAGTTCTTCTCCGATCTCATTGAGCCAGTCTGCATTTTTATGCGGGCTGATCGACAGTGTCGTAGTAAAATAATCAAATCCATGCTTTTTTGCAAATGCTGCACTTTTATCCAGACGAAGCTTATAACAGGCATAGCACCGGATTCCACGTTCCGGTTCCTCTTCCATTCCTTTTGCCATTTCAAGAAACCGTTCGCTCTCATGCTCTTCCAGATATGACTCCACCCCATTCTCCTGATATACTTCATGAACAAAGCGTTTTAATTCATTCCAGCGTTTCTCGTATTCTTCATCACTTGTGATATTCGGATTATAAAAATAAGCAGTAATATCAAAATAATCGGTCAGAACTTCCAGGCAATGACTGGAACACGGGGCACAGCAGCAATGAAGCAATAGCTTCTTTTTACTGCCGGAATCCGATATTTTCTTCAATTCTTCTTCCATCATAGTATAATAGTTTGCATTTTTCACTATTTATCTCTCCTTTTTTATCAAAAATAACGGAAGTTTTTCCCTTTTTTTGCCTTTTTGTGCATTATTTACAGTTGACTTTGTGCTATCTATACAATATACTATATTCAAACAAACATAGACATACTATATGATGGAGGTGTTTATCATGACAGTTGAACAGGCAATCAAAAAATACAAATTACAGCCGGTAAGTGTCAGCGTTGCAAAAGTGAAAGCCAAAGAACTGAATGTGGAGGAAGTTTTGTACATGAATGTACAGAAGAATAAATACGCCTACATTGTTAAAGATGGTGCACGGGGAATCATGCTTTACTCCGATGAAAGAAGTCTTTATACCAAATTGTATAAAGGACTTAAGATGACTCCTCTTCAGCCATAGTTTCGTATTTAATTTCACACCACATAAAAGAAGCTTATCATCAGAAGTCCGGATTTCAGGCCGAATCTGTTATAAGCTTTTTTTATTACTCTAAACGTCGCAGCTGCTTCAACAACAAAAAAATCGCTTTGTATTTATATTTAAAACAATCTGTACTCCGGCAATTCTTCTCCAAACAGAAAATGCCTGATTCCATCATCCACAAATATTATGATCAATGAAAGGAACATCCACAACACAGAATATGGCAGACATATCTGCCCCATCACATTATATGGCAGATATGAATAATCCCATACTCCGACATGAAAGATCAGATTTACTATAACTCCGGTAATAAATTCCAACAATGTTATGATCTCTGCCGATAAAAACATCTGTAACGAGATCGGCATTCTCGGGAACATCTGATTCAAACCTCCGCATGCAATCATACACAGCCCCCCACAGATTATCATGGAATAATGAGAATAATCTCTGGTAAATATTTCAAGAAAATAATATACCATTCCTCCGGTCAAAAACAAAGACAGATATTTAAAAAAAGTAATTTTCATCGCAAGCACCTCTTTTATAGTATCTGTCTTTCTGCTTATAAATATGTGTCCGTTCCTGACTTTCTCTATTCCCGGATTTTTCCTTTGAAAAATTGTTTTACATGTTCAATCGTCTTTGCATCAAGCTCTAACAGGACTTCCTCTGTGCGGTTATTCTTATTCAGAATGAAAGAATAAACAGGATTCTCTGTGTTCTTATCCTTTGAAGTGAAATTCATCGTTTTAATACCGGAATTTGCCTGATGCTCATTATCCCTATAGATTGAATCTACAGTCGTGATCTGTTTTACTTCTCCGCCTTCAAAATGATACACCTGTTTTCTGCTGCTCTTTGCGGTGATCCTTGCAACCTCAACATCATCATTTACGAACAAATATTCAAACTCACACTCTTTTCGATTGATTGCAAATGAAAATATAATTACACCAACAACCGCAAGCGGAAGTCCAAAGATTGTGCCTCCCGGTACAAAGAACATAAAAAATGCTCCCACCACGGTGATAATTGCTCCAAGTACGATCAATGCCATGATTCCGGCAGAAGTCTTTGTTTTCACTATATGTTCTACATATCCATCTGTTGTCATTTTATTTCTCCTTTTTGTATATACATACTACAACTATTATACATGGTATCCATATTTTTTTAAACCACTTCATTTATGAAAATACGATCTGATTTTCTATATAATTCTGTGTACTCCGTATATGGCTCATAAAACATGATCCCACGGCCTTTCTTTATCATCTTATGATCTGTATATGTTCCAAACAATTCAACCTTAGAAAATACAGGAATATCACTCTCACAAATTCCATATAACAACGGATCAAGCGATCCGGTAACTGTACAATACTGAACGATCTCTGCGCGATCCCCATCATACATGGTTCCATACACCGCCGCTATCTCATTCTCATCCTTTATAATATATACATCACCGAACAGGGACTGACATTCCATTCCAAGATCTTCCAGGTAGGCTCTGGTTCGTGGTACAAAGAGATCATAGCGTTGTGCCAGTTTTTCAGAAAAACTCTGCAACTGTTCATCTGTTATATCTTCCAACCCACAAAGCTCATAATCATTCTTCTCAGGTTTCAGATCGGTTATATTATAAAAGCCGCTTTCTACTACCGGAGCAAATCCCAGACCTTTATAATAGATCTCTTTCTCCGGCATCAGATAAATATAATCGTAATCATTCTCAGCCGCATATGCAAGCACATGCTTCATTAATATCGACATGATTCCATGTCTTCGGAACTCAGGCTCGGTCGCAACGCCAACGATATATCCACCCTTTTTATATGTGGTTGCTCCTGCTGTCGTCTCAGCAAGAGTATATGAATTCAAATGCACCATAGAAATAATCTTGGAGTCAGTCTTTGCCACAAAGATATGATTCCTTGTTGCCACATTTGAAAAATAATAATCCATATATGCATCCTGATCGTCAAATGACTGTTTCCAGAGCTTACGGATCTCGTTCATATCTTCCGCTCCGGCAGTTTCTATCCTGATCGAATCAAACGTTTTGCAATCCATCTGATCGCATCTTTCTTCATTCATACCCTAAACTACCTACTGTCTGACCGGACAGCCCTGACAGCCGGCGCAGCCTCCCTGGTTCATTCCCATAACATCATAATCATAGTTCCCGACAGTCTCTAACAGACAGACAGCCTGTGAACTGATTCCAAGACCCGCTCCGGTAAATCCCAGCTTTTCCTCTGTCGTAGCCTTCACATTCACCCTGTTCACCGGAAGTTCCAGACATTCTGCAATATTCTTTCTCATATCTTCTATATATGGGGCAAGCTTCGGCTGCTGTGCGATCACTGTCGCATCTATATTCTCTATAAAGAAAAATTTCTCATCCAGAAGCTTCTTCACTTTCTTTAACAGCACCATGCTGTCTGCCCCCTTATAACGGTCATCTGTATCCGGAAAATGCCTGCCGATATCTCCCAATGCCGCAGCACCGAGAAGCGCATCCATGATCGCATGAAGCAGAACATCTGCATCTGAATGCCCAAGCAATCCTTTCTCGTATGGAATCTCCACTCCGCCAAGGATCAACTTTCTGTCTTCTACTAATTTATGAACATCATAGCCCATTCCAACTCGCATATTTGATTTCTCCTTATTTTTTCATTCACTCATATTTTTCTATCGTTATGATGACCACATGAACCGGCATCAATATGCCGGTTTATTCAAATACCATCACACTGCTACAAAAAAAATCGCCATGATATCATGACGATTAAAGGTTAGTAGCGGGAGGGGGATTTGAACCCTCGACACTGCGGGTATGAACCGCATGCTCTAGCCAACTGAGCTATCCCGCCATATTTTATTTTAAATGGGACCTACAGGGCTCGAACCTGTGACCCTCTGCTTGTAAGGCAGATGCTCTCCCAGCTGAGCTAAGATCCCATTTCGTTTGTGTTCTCTGTCGAACACCTTTGCTAGTATAAGGGATATACCGATAATTGTCAAGAACTTTTTTCAACTTTTTTAAAACTTTTTTTATCTGTTAAAAATTCTGCTTCCAACTACATTCGATGATTGTCGATCAGACTGATGATCAGGTTCACGATAAACAAAATTGCAGCAACCGGAATAATCACATATACAAGAATCTTAACTCCGATCACAACCAGTAATACGATCAGGGCAAGTAATAAAACAAGTCCGATTCCGATCACAACCTTACCAAGCGTCGTAGAAAAATCAAGTTTTCCAAAGCAGACACTGGTATTTCCATTTTCATCCATTTTGATATGCCAGCCCTTTGGTGTATCTCCTCCATCTCGGCTCACACTTCCGCGTCTGCCGTTCGTTGTCTCTGTATAAGTATAGCTCTGTTCTGTCCGGTCAGCTCCTGCGGTATCAACGATCGTCTTTGCGATCAGTCGCCCGGAGCCAAGTTCCGCAACAATTTCCTCCTCAGTCTTACCTTCTGCTATTTTTCTCCGGAAATAAGACTCATAATATTCTATTGTTTCACGATATTTCTCATATGATACATTCCCATCCAATCCTTCTCTGAGCTGATCCATAAATTCCTTCTTACTCATTTTTATCACACTTCACTCTCCCCTGTTCATCAGGCATTGAGTTTTCCTTTCTCCCGTACTGTCACGGGCATTTTGTTTTACAATAATAAAATCATGTATTTACATATACAATGATCACATAATATTCTCCCATATCTTCAACCAGATACTTAAGTTTTTTTATAGCCGAACTGTCATAGAGAAATGACAGATCCGGTCTGTCCGTATCCATATAATAAACAATTGCTTCGAGCACATCCGAGCGTCCGATCTGCTTCGTGATCCCTTTCTTATATGCTTCAAAATCATCAAACACTGCAAATGTCTTCACATAATAATTCATATCTGTATCTGTGCAGGTACGGTAAAACTCCCGTTCCCATGTATGATTTTCGGCAAGTGCCTCATCTGTCAGATTAAAATATGTGTGTTTTATATACGATCCCATGTCCGGAACCGCATCATCCCAAGTCAGATCGATATTATACCATTTGCCATTAAGTTCAACCTGATTCCACGCATGCAGGTCACCATCTGCCGTTCCGACTACAATATCACATGGAATATCAAGACAGGTCATCAACATAAAAAACGCTTCCGCATAACCATCACATACTGCTTTATGAGATACAAGGACACCATAGGCATCATATGCATCCTGCTGTTTCTCCGGAAAACCATATACACAGTTTTTTATCAGATAGTCATGTACCGCCACCTCTTTGTCAAAATCACTCATCGGTTCTTTGATGCAGGTCTGATAAAATTCTATATATGCATCATACATAGCAATCGCTTTCTTTTTATCCGATGGTATCTCTTCATCAAAAAGCACTTTCCGGATCACATAGTAATTCTCGCTACGATCAAAAGAAAGCTGAATTGCAAGATAATCACCGGAAGATACCAATACCCGATAGGTATCTACACTTCCGAATGCCGAATCCACATATTTATTAATATCACTGATATCCTTTATCTTTACATTCTTTACATAAAAGATATCAGAATCATTTCCATCCTCCATCGAATGCATTACATTTGTTCGTAATGCTACCAGTCCGTTCACAACATCCTGACGATGAAATATATTAAAAAATGCCCATCTTCCTGTATAGAAAAGAACGATCAGCACAAGTGCCGTAATGATTCCTTTCAAAATAAAATGTCGTTTCTTCATCCAATCCATCCATTCTGACAATTTAGGTTATTTTATCATCTGTCCACAACTGCTGTAAACCTGTAAATATCTTTTTCATAAAAATTTGATATTTACCATGCAAAATTCTTCTGCTAATCCCTGTTTTTGTTGATTAAGCTCTCATCCTGTTGTAAAATGAAACAGTTAAAATAATTTTAGAGAAAAGAGGAACTACATTATGGCACAGCTCTGGGGTGGTCGTTTTACAAAAGAAACAGACCAATTAGTATATAACTTTAATGCTTCGATCTCTTTTGATCAGAAGTTCTATAAACAGGATATCCGCGGAAGCATCGCGCATGTTACCATGCTTGCAGCATCCGGCATCCTTACAGAAGCAGAACGAGATCAGATCATCGACGGCTTAAACAGCATACTTACCGATGTGGAAAATGGTACACTTGAAATCACATCCAAATATGAAGATATTCACAGCTTTGTAGAAGCAAATCTGATTGACCGTATCGGTGATACCGGTAAGAAATTACATACCGGAAGAAGCCGTAATGATCAGGTAGCTCTTGATATGAAGCTCTATGTAAGAGATGAGATCGTTGAAATTAAAGCTCTTGTGCTGGAATTAATGAACACCTTACATTCCCTGATGAAGGAACATATCCACACATATATGCCCGGATTTACACATTTACAGAAGGCGCAGCCGATCACTCTCGCCCATCACTTTGGTGCATACATGGAGATGTTCAAGCGTGATTACGGCCGTCTGTGTGATATCTATGCAAGAATGAATTACTGTCCACTGGGCTCCGGTGCTTTAGCCGGCACAACTTACCCTCTGGATCGTGAGCTAACTGCTTCCCTGCTTGATTTTGCAGGTCCTACTCTTAACAGTATGGATTCTGTCGCAGACCGTGATTACTGCATCGAATTATTATCCGCTCTTTCAACGATCATGATGCATCTGAGCCGTTTCTCAGAGGAGATCATTATCTGGAATACAAATGAATATCAGTTTGTCGAACTGGATGACGCATACAGCACAGGAAGCTCGATCATGCCACAGAAAAAAAACCCTGATATCGCAGAGCTGGTTCGTGGTAAGACCGGACGTGTCTATGGCGCACTGACTTCTCTCCTTACCACAATGAAGGGAATTCCGCTTGCTTATAATAAGGATATGCAAGAGGATAAGGAATTTACCTTTGATGCGATCGATACCGTAAAGGGATGTATCGCATTATTTAACGGTATGATAAAAACTATGACTGTAAATAAAGACCGTATGGAAGCATCTGCAAAGAACGGATTCACAAATGCTACGGATGCTGCCGATTATCTGGTAAACCACGGTGTTCCATTCCGTGATGCTCACGGCATCGTAGGTGAACTGGTTCTCACCTGTATCGAACGGAACATCTCGCTGGATGAGCTTCCACTAGACGACTACAAGGCAATCTGTCCGGTATTTGAAGACGACATCTATCTGGCGATCAGCATGGAAGAATGTGTCAATAAACGTAATACAATCGGTGCTCCAGGACCGGAAGCTATGAATAAGATCATCGAGATCAACGAAGCTTATCTGAAGGATCTGAATAAGTAAGGAGATGAATCAGAAATGAATCGAACAACAAAAGCAAAATATGATCTGGCAGAACGAATGTTAAATGTTCACATCGAACCGGCCGAGGTTGCCATAATGAGCGATCTTCCACTCGAGGAAGTAGAAAAGCTGAAAGCAAATCTCATGAAAAACAGCGACACCGGCGGCACAACCGTTCAGGACTATATGGCAGAGCTTGCCACCGAAGCCAAATCACAGCTAGAAGCTCAAAACAAGAATAAATAGAGCAAAAAAAGCACAATAAATGTAAAAACTATAATAAAATATGGGAAATCACAATAACACAGATTTACCTATAAACAAATAAAGAGGTATCTATATTTTGTTCTACAGACCTTTTTCATGTCGGTCCTTAACGAACCGCAAGGCGGTGAGTTTAGTACCGCTACGTGATAACTGAGCCCTTACCAAGGCTATTTAGCCGAGGTTAGTTCGAAGTTATACAGCGTAAAAATAGAATGAAAATGCTCTGTAGAATAAATATATAGATACCTCTTAATCGTCCATATATTATCTGAGGTAGCCCTTTAGAGATTTGATTGCACTCTTTTCGATACGGCTGACCTGCGCCTGTGAAATGGCGATCTCCGATGCGACCTCGGTCTGTGTCTTTCCTTCAAAGAAACGGAGCCTTAATATATTATATTCTCTCTCGTTTAATTTCTTCATTGCCTCTTTCAATGAAATATTCTCTACCCAATTTTCTTCTTTATTCTTCTTATCACTTAACTGATCTACGATATATAACGTATCTCCGCCTTCCTGATAAACAGGCTCATATAATGAAACCGGTGTCGATATGGCATCCAGTGCTGTCGTGATATCTTCCGGTGCTACATCGATCTCCTTTGCAATTTCATCCACGGTCGGTTCCCGATCCAACTTCTTTAACAAAGCATCCTTTGTGTAAATTGCCTTATATGCAATATCTCTTAACGACCTGGATACCCTGATACTGTTATTATCCCGCAGATACCTCCGACATTCTCCAAGTATCATCGGAACTGCATATGTTGAAAACTTCACATTCAGACTCCGGTCAAAATTATCAATTGCTTTTATCAATCCTATGCATCCAACCTGAAACAGATCGTCAGGGTTCTCATTTGAATTCGAAAATCTCTGGATCACACTCAGAACCAGTCGCAGATTGCCCTTGATAAAGGTCTCTCTGGCAGCCATATCTCCCTGCTCGATCCTGTCAAACAATTCATCCTTTTCCTTGTCTGTCAGCAACGGAAGTCTGGCTGTATTCACACCACATATCACTACCCTGTTCAGTGCCATATCATGTTCCTCCTGCTTATGTCTGCCTGTCTGTCAAACGGATTTTTTCTTAGGCCTCATAAGAAAAGGATTTACATTTTCAAGGTAGATTATTCATTTATTTAATTCTTTCTGAACTCTAACAGTTCCAGTCCTTCATTATGCTCAAGCACCTGATTGATAACCCATTCATTTGCAAATAATAATAATGGATTACCCTTCATATCCTTCACCTTCTTAACATCGCTGACACGTTTCAGCTTTGTAAGATCTGTAGATGGATCTTTTACCCAACGGATATAGTTATAAGGGATCGGCTCTAAACGGATCTCACATCCATATTCATTCTCCAGTCTGTATTTTAATACATCAAACTGAAGAACACCTACAACACCTACGATAATCTCAGACAATCCTGCTGTAAACTCCTGAAAGATCTGAATTGCACCCTCCTGCGCGATCTGAGTAACACCCTGTACAAACTGCTTACGCTTCATTGTATTCATCTGAACAACACGACAGAAATGCTCCGGCGCAAATGTCGGGATTCCTTCGTACTGGAATTTCTTACCCGGAAATGTAAGAGTATCACCGATTGAAAATAATCCCGGATCAAATACACCGATTACATCACCCGCATATGCTTCTTCTACGATCTTACGATCCTGCGCCATAAGCTGCTGCGGCTGGGATAATTTTAATTTACGCTTACTGGCTGCATGGTAAACCTCCATACCGGCTTCAAATTTACCTGAACAGATACGCATAAATGCGATTCTGTCACGATGCGCTTTATTCATATTTGCCTGTATCTTAAATACGAAAGCTGAAAATGGTTCTGTAACCGGATCGATCACACCCTGATCCGACATTCTTCCAAGAGGAGGTGTCGTCATTTTCAGAAAATAATTCAGGAACATATCGATACCGAATGTATTCAGTGCAGAACCAAAGAATACGGGTGAAAGCTCTCCCTTCTGAACCTTCTCGAGATCGACTTCATCGGTTGCACCGTCAACCAATTCAATTTCTTCCTTAAACTGGTCATACAGGTACGGTCCGATCAGATCCTTAAGCTCCTGATCCTCGATATGATATTGCGTCTCCGCAGCCTTCTTCGCACCACCGGTTGAGATTGCTTCAAAGGTATCGACCATCTTGGTCTCTCTGTCATAGACACCCTTAAATTCCTTACCGGAACCGATTGGCCAGTTCATCGGACAGGTACGTATTCCAAGGACATTTTCAATCTCATCTAACAATTCAAATGTATCTCTTGCATCACGATCCATCTTATTAATAAATGTAAAAATCGGGATATGACGCATTACACAGACCTTAAAAAGCTTGATCGTCTGTGCCTCTACACCCTTTGAGGCATCAATAACCATAACAGCAGAATCCGCAGCCATCAGGGTTCGATATGTGTCTTCTGAGAAATCCTGATGTCCCGGTGTATCAAGAATATTGATACAGTAGCCTTCATAATTAAACTGAAGAACGGATGAGGTAACTGATATACCTCTCTCCTTCTCAATATCCATCCAATCGGATACCGCATATTTGGAATTTGCTTTTCCTTTTACCGATCCTGCCGTATTGATTGCACCACCAAACAGGAGAAACTTCTCTGTTAAAGTCGTCTTACCGGCATCCGGGTGGGATATGATCGCAAATGTTCTTCTTTTCTTAATCTCGTTTTCGATATTCTTGTCTGCCATTTCTAATTTCCTCTTTTACTCATAATTGAATCTTTATTTTTTTTAGCCCACATCATCAACGATTGAATGTTGACCGACATTTTTTCCAATTCAGACAGAACCGAATCAAACTGCTCCAGTTCTCCTTCATCTACAATTCCATCGGAGGTGATATTGATCAGTTGCTCCGTAATATTCTCCATCTTCTGAGAAGATCCAAGGAACTGAAGGATCAGTCGATCCAAGCTATCTGCATTGATCGGTTTCACTGTCTCACGACCGATTGCACACTCCCCTGAGCAATACATATTACAAAGCTCCGGTATCTCATATACATCCGCCATCGCCAGAACTTCTTCCGGATAAGGAACTGACATGCCAAGCTCGATCCGTGATAACCGCGTCCGGTCAATATTTAAAATCTCAGCCGTCTTTTCCCGGCTGGTAAGATTTGGATTATTCTTTGATGCATTATATCTTGCGATATAATACGGATTATTCAGTGCTTTCGTAGCTTTTTTACTCATATCATGTTCCTCCAAAACTTCACTTATGTAGCAGTACATAAATTTTCATCATCATATTACCACACAATCTACATTCTGAGAAGAAAAAAGAACCGACTTATCAGAAAATACAGTTTCTTCTAACAAACCTTCCTTATCTGCACAGGCACAGAGATTATATTCCCGACCTGTTTTATCTGTTATTCTGAATTCTCGGAAATAGACATTTTTCTTTTTCATCTCTGAACGATCCATAATTTTTTTCTGAGTCGGATCTGAAAAATCAAGTCCTTTTCCTGTCATCTTACCAAATGATTCCATCCGGGTCCAGACCCGCGCAAAATATAACGCAGCCGCATCCGGATCCAACTTCTTATATTGTTCTTTGTCCGCTTCTGAAAATAACCGGTTCACGATCTTCTCCCGTCCACCCTGTATCAGCTCGATATCAATGCCACAGGACAGATCGTGTTTCGTTTCTTTATGAAAGATCAGAACTGCAACGCATCCGCTGTGACTGATATTAAATGCTATCTCAGGATGATCTGCCAGATAAACCTTGCCATGCTCCATGATCTGATAGCGACAGTCTTTCTCAGACAAATGACACTCTTTTAACGCCCGGTCAAGCAAAATTCCCGCAGCAACCGACAATTTCTTATCCTTCTCATATCGAAGCCTATTCACTTTTTCCAAACGATACTCAGACAGCTCTTCCAGATACTTTTTCATCTGCTCCTCTGTCATATCCGACACATCCGCATACCAAATCAGCATGGAAATTTTCCTTTCTATCTATTCATGTAAATCTTTTTCTAGTATAACCATATTCCGGTAAAAATCAAATTTAAAAAAACCCCACATACGAAAGTTTGAAAAACACTAACGGTTTCATACACCTCCACATGCAGGATTCTTTCATACTATTTATTATAACGTGCAAAGATTCGGGAAATCTCTCATATCCCTATTCACTTCGTCAATATGCAGTCCCTTGTAAGAACTATCTACTGCATTATAGGCTTTCTGCATCTCTGCTGTACATGCCATCATAGATGCAGGCACGCCGACATACATATCATTGATCGAAATCTCGATCTCCCCAGGATTCAATGTAATGGAATCCTCCTTCTCATTATATGGTTTATCCATCAGGATTCCTTTTACTGCCCTACTGAAATACGGCATTACATTTGGCACTGATATATATTTCTTATTTAACAAAAGTTCTTTGTAGCCATCCTTGAGCACACATAACTGCTTTTCTTCCTGAATATCATTTACAAATGCAGCAGCTACCTTCTGCATAACTTCATCCCGTCGGTCATTTGTCGGTGAACCAAACATAACATTGATATCATTCTCCGCAAGCTTCTTATCAGAGAATGCAACGGATAACATCTTCTCCGGACCATATGCTCCGATACCGCTGAATAAACGACGATAAATCTTCTCCATCGCATCCTTGACAGGAACAACTCTTCCGTTATCAATATTTGCTTCATTATCTAACATCAACCGGATCAATCCATCCTTTACCTCATTGATACGACTGTCATTTACATAATCAGTCGGAAGGAATTCATGTCTGGCTGCATTCTTTAATATATTCTTGGTTGTTACCTTACCTTCATTTGCAAGATCCTCGATTGAATTCTTCAGGTCTTCTCCGAACTGGGAATAGATCTCATCCAAACGCTCTGCTCGCTGCTGCAACCAACGAAGTGTATCACCAAACAGATCCTGTGCATCAATCTCATCCATGATCCGATTTCGTTCTGCAGCAAGTGTCTCTTTGATACAGGCATCATAATATCCATTCTCTGTCTCACGCTTTGCAGACGGAAAAGTGAAGAAACGTTTTGCTACAATCTCACATATAGATTCTATAATTCTGGAATATTCACCGGATGGTGTATATTTGCTGTGAAGCTCCTGCAGCTTCTTAACCTCTGCCATCATACCTCTGGTAGAATCTGCCACACCGGCTGTCGGTGCTCCGATAATATCAATTGCTGCATACGGACCGCATTTCTCGATATATCTGGCAATTACCGCATCTAAGGAATTCCATAATTTATTCTTAATGGACTTGATCATAACCGGAAGCTCCTTATCCATATTATCAAGCTTCTCACCCATATGTTCTCTGAGTCCGTCTGTATGCTTCTTGATCATCTTATAGGTTGGCTTCGTAAACTGTCCAAACTGGATCAACCCGTTCACACTGAGGTTGATCTCATCCCCCGGCTCTGCATGAAGAAAAGCATCCAGTTCCTTTAAAGCATCCTTAATATCCGTTTCAATCTGCGGATTGTCGAACGGAGATACAAATAATCGCTTATACGCCTTATTGAACAGATCACTCTCACAGATATTCTCAATCTCACGGATTGGTATCTTATAATCTGCTTCACTGACAACCTTATAATAACAGTTTGCTGTCGCAATCTCAGAATCCGAATGCTCCATCTTCCAGTTTGTCACAGAATATTTCTCGTTATCAAAGAACACATCACGAAGCAGCTTCCTGTCATCATTTACATCATTGTTACCGATATATTTATTACATGCAAGCTTATATAAGAAGCTTGCTGTATCCATAAGAATTGTTCCCTCCGGCAGATATCCCTGACTGTCCTTTTTACCGGATACAAGCATACATGCATCGAACAGATTCTCCCGGATCACCATCTTGTGAGTGGTGCTTTCAAATATATATGCATCATCCTTTTCTGAAAGCTTCATATAATAATCAACTTCTTTTAACGCAGCACAGCCATTTGCCATCATTCGGAACATTAATTCCGGATCTTGGGTTACGCTCTTGTTGCCAAATATAACATCCGGCATTAACAAACAGCCTCCGATCCGAAGATTCGCCCACTTTTTTGCCTTTCCGTATGCACGAATATTATATGCAAGATCGGATAAGATACCGCTTCCGGTTCCGCCGGAAAGACTTGATACGATGATCACATCCATCCAGTTACCATTCGCTTTATCATGGATCTCTTCCAGTCTGTCAAATAACAGCATACGGATATCTTCATAAGCATTTGAAAACATCAGTCGTCCGATCTGACGATTGCCATGCGCACCATCCTTTGTCACTGTTACATCCGGAAAATCTGCATCCATCCAGTTTGCTAGATTCGGATGTACCGGATTCTTCTTGATTCCATCCGCAAGTATATTTTCAATATTAGGTCTGTAGATACTTAATACTTCAAGTGCATTAAAACCAATATGTTCTTTACTGTCCTCAATTGTCTGTTCCATCTCGGGAATATCTGAATCAACCATCAGAAAATGAATATTATCCTCCGGTGTGATATCATCGACCATCATTCCTTTTAAATTACAAACTGTTCTGCTTCCGATTCCACCTAAACCAATTACAAGCAAATTCCCATTAAACCGGTCATCATGACTGATCCTTCCAAATACGCGGATGTCTCTCAGTTTGCTAAATTCTTCTTTTTGCGTATCAATAAGTATCATATACAATCTCCTTAATTATAACCATTCCCCCGGCACAGAAGCGGGTTCAGCCAATTCTGCGCAGCTCCGTCACAAATATACTAACATATATATTTTATGCTAACACTATTTTATGTGATTTTCAACAAAAAGCTACATATTTTTTAGAAGTTTTGTATTCTTTTTCCTATACAATCTTAACATTCTACACATAACTCTTATTCTTTATGCATAAATTTTTGCGACAAAAAAGTCCATCAGACTTGCTCATTCAGAAAACTGACTCTGCTATAAATGACTCGCTGATGTCATTTTATAACAGAGCCAGTCCTCTGAAGGAAACAAGTCTGATGGACTTTTTCTGTCTATAAATTTCTCTAATAAAATATTATACAAAATACTTAATACCATCTTCTCATAGTAATTTTCATTACTATAAGTAAAATGTAGGCAAATTATATATTATTCATTGGTTAAATATACGACAACACCCTTGTTTGCCGGGAGGTCTACGATCAGCTTACCATCGCGGATCTCAAGGCTTTCTCCACCTGTACAGTCACCGCCTGCGGCTACAGCGTTTCTCTCCTGCTTATGCATAGTCTGTTCGAATTCGCCGATCACACGATGCATGTTGTTCATGGTATCATTCAGATTTCCAAACAGATTCCATACTGCCTGTCCGAAGTCTGCGCCTGTTTCCAGTGCTTCTAATGCCTTACGGATATCTTCTGCCTTATAGCGGATCTCACCGGAGGCTCCAACCAACTGACCGGCTTTATCAAGCAGCTCATTTCGTGCATTTCCCCATGCCTTTGCTGTTGCATCATCTGTACAGGTATCCTCCTGTACTTCTGTTGACTGATCGATCGTCAGGAGGTTGACTGCTTTATTTGCACCAATCGGCAGATTGATCTCCATGTGTGCACCGTTATCTGCATTATTCAATGCTGTTACAACTGCACGTCCATCCAGACATCTTGCAAATGCAAACTGTCCGGTAGTCAGATACAATTCCCGGTAGTCTCCATAGGTCAGTTCCGGAAATCTCTGTTTCAGATGCCCAAGTGTTGTATACAATGCAGGGAGCTCATCTTTTTCATTAAAATCAGCCAGATTCAGATCCGGACGCAGATTCCAGTCTGAACCATTCTCCTTATTGCCCGGTATACCGAATTCAGAACCGTAATAGATTGACGGAATTCCCGGTACGGTATATACGAGGATCGCTACATTGTACATATGCGCCTTGTTATTTAATTTACTGTAAATTCTTGCTACATCGTGGTTATCACAGAAAGTATATAACTTCTTGTCACCTACAATGCCATTTAAACGCTTGATCGTATGTGCAATCTCAAAATAGTTATGGTCGTTATGTCCGGAATACAAGCCCTTATGCAGTTCATAATTTGTTACGGAATGGAGCATATCGTTATTTGCCCATCTCGAATAATCTCCATGAATAACCTCGCCCATCAGCCAGAAATCCGGCTTTAATCCATTGCAGAAGGAACGTAATTCTTTCATAAAGCCAAAATCAAGTACGTCCGCAGCATCCAGACGGATTCCATCAATATCAAATTCATCGACCCAGAACTTTACGGTTTCAAGATGATAATTCTTCACTTCCGGATTCCAGAGGTTTAATTTCGCAAGCAGATTATATCCGCCCCAGTTATCATAGGAAAATCCATCGTTATATTCGTTGTTACCCCAGAAATTCACATTGCAGTACCAATCCTTGTATCTGGAATTCTCCCGGTTCTGCTTTATATCCTGAAATGCAAAGAACTCTCTGCCTGTATGATTAAATACACCATCTACGATGACCTTTACATCATTTGCATGACAGTTCTTTACGAACTGCTTGAAGTCATCATTTGTTCCAAGTCGTCTGTCTACCAGCCGATAATCGGTTGTATCATATCCATGAGAACCGGATTCAAATAACGGCCCTATATAAATCGCATTGCATCCGATCCGCTTCGCATGCTCCGCCCATTCATTTAACTTGTCAAAATGCTCTCCTGTCTCTCCATTGTTATCATGTGGACATCCACACAATCCAAGTGGGTAAATATGATAAAATACTGCGCTGTCATACCATGCCATAGTCTTTATCTCCTTTTATCATTTTTTGTATACATATTGCAAAAAGCCATACATATCACTCATGTAAAATTATACCACAAACCTGTCGTATACGCGAAACTTTTATGCAAATTCCGATTTCCTATATATTCCATATAAATTTATCTTCCTGCATTTCATTTTTTCCCGACACATAATCATAAAAACTCTGTACACAGGGAGGCTTATAAGCAGTCGCGTCACAGACCATATAATACATCCGGTCTGCCCGGGGCTTTCTTAGCTTCAGGATTTTTACCGTAAGCCGTTCTAAGAGCTTCATATAAGGAACAACAGCAATTCCAAAGTTATGCGCTACAAGGCCGGCAATTACTTCATCTTCTTCTGTCTCATAAGCAATCTGCGGTGTCTTACCTATCAAGCTATATAATTCGTTTATCACATCCCGCATACCGGAACCTTCCGCAAAATAAATCTGCGGATATTTTAATGTATCCGCAAGATCTACATTTTTCTCTTCTGCGAGCGGGTGCCCCTCCGGGGTGATTACGACAAGATCCTGTCTGCCAACCGGAAGAACAGACAGACCACTTTCATCCACCGGTCTGGAACAGAATATAATATCGTACTGTTTCTCTTTCAGTCCATTTATTAACTCATGTGTTGTTCCTGTATGAAATGAAAACTGAACCATTTCATCCTGTAACCTTTTCCTATAATCATCAGCCAATCCCGGAACAAAGTCCATACCAAGCGGTCGAACAAACCCTAATCTTATGACACCTTCTCCATGTGCTGCCTTCTGCATCAGACGAATGCCCTGATCGAGCGTCCGGATCGTATTCTCCGCATAAACCAGAAATTCTTCTCCATACCTCGTAAGTACAGTGTTACGTCCTGTCTTTTCAAATAATAATACCCCAAGTTCTTCTTCTAACTGGTGAATCGCATGGCTTAAACTCGGCTGTGTGATGTTCAGATTCTTTGCTGCCTTCGTGTACTGCTGTTCCTTTGCCAGTTCCACGAAATATCGTATATAAAATAAATTCATCCGTTTACCTCTTTCTATCTGACTTTTGATGTTCGATTCATTTTCTGTTTTCATCCAAAAAATTTATATTTGAATCCATTATTTATATTATACTCATAGATTTTATATAGACAATATCTATAGAATTATAAAAACTATTCATTTGTTATCATTTGCATGGAGTGTTACAATACGGAACCGTGAAAGGCATATAAAAATGAAGCAAATCCGCTTACATATAATACCGAAATAATCCATTATACATATCGATATGATAAAAACAAATGAAAGGATGCAGCTTTAAAATGAATATATATATACAAAACCATATCATCCAAGAAACAGATGCTCATATGACTCGGCATATCGTGTATGGTGAAATAGCTTTGATCGTTGCCGTATGCATAAACGGCTTCGCAGTCGTTCTGATGTTATATTCCGGTGCAGGGATTTCTGCGATTTCCAGTGTTCCTTACGCCTTTTCCGAGGTGCTCCCAAAGCTCAGCTTAGGTACTTGGACCTACATCTTTCAGGGACTTCTGGTTCTCACCCTGATGATTTTACGGAAGAAATTTGTCCCTCAATATCTGTGCAGTTTTATCGTTGGTTTTTTCTTCGGGAAACTGCTTGATGTCCATGAAATGTGGATCAACATTCTTCCAACCGCTATCGGATACCGGATTCTTTATTTTATAATTAGTTATGTGCTGATCTGTATCGGTATCGCACTTTCCAACCGTTGCGGTCTGCCAATCGTTCCTACCGACCTTTTTCCACGCGAGCTGTCGCAGATCATAAAGAAGAAATATTCAATCGTTAAGATTTCTTTTGACGTCATCTGTCTGCTTACAACTGCCTGTATGACAGGCTTCTTTCTCGGTCATATCAAAGGTCTTGGGATCGGAACTATATTGGCAGCTTTTACAATGGGAAAAGGTATTGCTATCGCCGGACAGATCATTGATAAATATATGATCTTTGTCACCTATCTGTCCAGAAAGAAATAGATTTTTATATAAATATTTTGAACAAAAATAAAATTCCATGAATGGGATAACAGGGAGCCGGAAAGCTCCTGTGTTACCCCACCATGGAATTTTTTTAACTTAAATTTGCAGTTTTATTTTACTGTGACCTTCACCCGTTTATTTACTCCATTTAATGCAGTAACATAGATATAACAGGTTCCTTTTTTCTTTGCACGGATCGTACCCTTTGCCGTTACAACAGCAACCGCTTTATTGGTACTGCTGTAGCGAAGCTTAGCACCATGCCCTTTGGATAACAGTTTCTTCTTGTTATCCTGTAAGATAAGCTTAGTTGTTATCTTTGCTGTTTTACCTTTCTTTAAGGTATACTCTGTCTTCTTGCACTGAATCTTCTTTACATTTGTATATGTCTTGTTCTTCGGCCCTGCGATATGGAGGGTCAGTCCTGTAGCAATATACTGCTTCTTCCCATTCACAATACGATATGCCTTGACACGGACTCTGTATGACTGCTTCCGGTTCAGACTCTTGCCTTTATACTTACTCAGTACTGTTGCGTTCTTCTTTGCACCTGAAATCGTCTTAACAACAGTCAGCTTCTTTCTGTTACATGGAGCTGCATAGACATCATATCCCTGTGCCCCCTTAACAGCTTTCCAGGTCAGTTGGATTCCCTTCTGTGTCCATGCAACCTTCTGTTTGCTGGAAAGTGTCTGTGAATTCTTCTCAATCTGCTTCTTAGTCAGTTCCTCTACAACCGGTTCTGACGGAGGCTCCGGCGTCTTAATAACCGTTACCGTGATCTTAATCGGTACATTCTGTAACAGCTTCTCATCAACGGTACATACCAGTTTGCTAAGATCTGTATTGTTCGTACGGACATCTGCTGTGATATCTGTACCATTCATACTCCATGCATTGATCTCGTAGCCAGCGATCACCGATGCTGTCATTGTAACCGTGCTGTCCCGATATACTTCAAGACTGCCGGATCCGGCGGATACATCCTGCATAAGATCATTCTGTTTTTTGCGATCCACATGAACAGCTATTGTTCCTGCCTTTGCTCCATCTGCCGATACCAGCTCATACTGAAGTTCTACCTTTGGAATCTCCTTATAAGTAACTGCAACCTCTACATTTTTCTCAAAGCCTGTATCTGGTGCCTGAATCCTGATCTGCTTATTGTCTGTATTTTCTATATCAGAAACCGTCATATCACTGTAAGCTGCACCATCCATCATTACTGTGATCTGATCCACTTCATATCCGGTCTTCGGTACTGCTGTCATAACGATATCCTCTGTGCGGCATCTGTCAATATAACCACCGGATGCAACATTACACTCCAGTGTTCCGTTATTATCACTGTTATATGTGACAGTTGAACGATCAAGCAGAACGAGTACAACACGCATGGATTTGTTTACACTGTTAAATGAACATTCCTTCGCATCCTTTCCGGTTGCGATCGTCTGTTCTTCTGAACCGGTAAACAGCTTCCACGCAGAGATCTGATACTGCTCCGGTACATCTGCTTTCATAACAACCGGCAGATTCTTTACGATCTTTGTATCATTGCTGATCTGCACTGAATCGCTCCATGCCGTAACAACATCATCTACCTGCTGTCCCTGTTCATTTACCGCTTCAAAATGAAGTGTTTCCATCTGGAACATATTGACAACCAACTTGATCTTCATGTTCTTCTGGACGTTGGATACTACATACTGATCTCCTCCGGTTGCTGCAACTGTATAATGTATATCATCTGTATAGATTCTCCATTCTGATACAGTAACGGATTCCGGAAGATCTGCTGTAAGTGTCACCGTTGATCCCTTTGCTGCCTTGCCATCCTGAACCTGTTCTGAGACATTGATCTTACAGCCTGCAACCGATGTATCCGGATCTTCTGCGATCACTTCTGTCTCAAATAAATATGTCTCTACCGGTTCAAATTCAACGGCCACAACAGTATCTGTCTCCACATTATCGAGTGTGATCTCTGTTCCGGCAAAGATACTTCCGTCAGTATTTTTCTGGATCTTTGCTGAACCACCATGAGAAACCGTCCACTGTTTTACGACATAATTCTCATCTGGAACTGCCTGAAGCAGGATACTCTTTCCCGTAAGGACGGTCTCACCTGTATCGATCTTGCTTCCATAGTTTCCGGCCTTTACATAATATGCCTGAAGACTTCCGTTTTCCGGCTGATCGTAATTCAACTGGTAGGTTTTTGCTGCAAAGGATACACTGACATGAACACTGCTGCTCAATGCTGAAATGATCAATGTATCTCCATTTACCACATAATCAGTTCCGAGAACCAGATCATTTCCATCACTTCCTGTTACCTTCCATGCTTTGATCTTATAATTATCCTTTGGAATTGCTTTAAAGGATACCTTGCTCTGATCTGCTAATCCGGTTCCGGATGCAAATGGCTCTTTGGAGTCTCCACAATATCCTTTTATCGTTCCTTTGCCATCAGACTCATATCGGACTGTATACTGGTTCGATACGATCTGATATTTTCCTCTGTTCAGAGTGACGTTATATTTCTTCAGGAATTCTTTTACCAAATCTATATACTCACTATCTTCTTCGGTTCCAACTGTAAGCCATGCGATTCCGGTCTGGTAAACACCTGCTGTCGAATTTTCATCTAACTTCGGCTCAGCCTCTATTGTCATCAAATCCGACAGTTTATATTTAGCTGCATCTGAATCCAGGATACCGGATTCTGTGTCATCACCCGCATATTTTACAACAACATCTGACAGGCTTAATACTTTATCTGCCGTGTCATCCTCTGATATACCATCCTTTGATGGAGCAGTAATAACGATCGGCCGTTTGCTTACGGTAAGCATCTTCATCGCATATGATTTGGTCTGACTGGTACCGTTCTGTCTGGTTATCGTCGCAACAAATGTATGCTGTCCCGGCCATTTTGGAGTAAATGTATTGCTGGCTATATTTTCCGTTACAACCTTATCATCTCCATCCACATAGGATACCTGATAAGATACAGAAGCATCTGCTGCAAGCGGTTCTGTCGTTATATTGCCGGATGTATCGTTTTCCCGTTTTCCCTGTCTGACTTCTAACTTAATGGTATTGCCATATTCCGCATTGTTTCCGGAAAGAACGTATACCATATTATCCGTACGATCTACTACATAATAAACAGTCTGTGTATCAGTAGGATATAATGATGTATTTCCTCCATAAGATACAGTTACCGTATAATCTCCGGCTTCTTCCGGATTCCATACAACAGAAGCATTACCATTCTTATCTACAACGGTTGATATATCACGAATAGAACCGGTCCGGTTATTGAAGAAGTTTACATTTACAATTCCTGTTTTATCGATATTGACAGAAGATGTAACTGCCTCTGCAACATGGATCTGAACCGTTGTCCGATCTCCCTTTATGATATCTTCAACCTGTGTATCATATGTTTCATTTACGGTAACAACCTCACCAGGGGTAACACCATACTGCTTAGATGCTCCACTTCCCATAAGAGAAAAGGCATCATCCGTAGCGATCTTTAATTCATTAAATGTTGTAATGATCTGCTCCTGCTGGTTCTCATCTGTTACCGTCTGCTCAGTCTTGTAATAATAGGTCTCATCCGCAGTCCGATCTGCTTCGGCGGATTTTGCATACATGATATAAGCATTATTTCCTTCGTATGCCTCCGGCCAGTACAGATACCAGGTTGTTCCATCAACCTCGATATACTGCTGATTTGTAGTGCCAGCAGATTCTTCTTTATATCCGGCATAAGCAGGCACATAGGACTGAACAGTACCGGCATACGCTTTTGCTGTAATTGCTCCATCTGTACCCTGTTCCAACTGATACCACTGTGTAACTGCTTCTGACATAGCATCTGTACTGTACAACAATATCTCACCATCGGCTGTTACTGCTGTATATGCATAATAAGTCTTGCCCGCTGCCGTCTCTGTCACCTGTTCTGTCACAGGCTTTATTGTATCTGCATCAACTCCATTCCAGAGAGCGGCTGCATCACCGGTTGTTCCACTCTGGAATACATTTGGTATTACTTCATTTAATTTCACCTTTGCAGTTGCTGTTCCTGCTGTCTCATTATATCCTTCCAGTACATACCATTCATTTGTCTGGCCGTCAAAATAGATAAATTCCGGTATTACTGCATTCGGATATACGGCGGATACCGCTGCACCATTCTTATACTGGACAAATGTCTCCTTCTGTGTTCCGATCGTAACCGCTACAGTCTTCGATACCGTACGTTCATTCGTAACCGTCCGTGTCTGTGTATACTGTCCAAATGCTGTATTGGTTCCCTTATTCGCACTGTCGGACTGTGTATTGCTAATCGTTGCTGTCATCATACTGTCAGCCCTTCCGACATGCAGGATACCCGGAGCTCCATATGCATATAACCGCACACCCTTTATCAGCTCAGAAAGAACGCATCGATAAGAATTGCCATCCATATCCTCTGTGATACCATTTAACTTCAATGTACTTCCATTTATACCGGAAGCTTCTTTGTCCGTCAGGTTTACCCAGTTGACCGAACCTGCTTTTCGAACCTGCCATGCATAGGACAGACCGCCTTTCGCATTTGCAGATGGGAGTGCATCGATCACAAAGCTCGCATTACCGCCGACAACAACTCTCTGTACACTTGTCATGCTTAAGATATCTGGTTTCTCACTGTCAGCCAGTGTATGAACGGATACCTCCGGTGTGTATTCGGAGTATACAGTCTCGCCTCCGCTATTTGTTCCAACTGAACGAAGTGCAAATTCATATTCCGTCGATGGTTTCAGTCCATCATAGCTGTAAGAAAAACTGTCACCGCTGATCGTATCTAACAGACTGTATTTATTGGTTGTAATACCATCATTAAATACCTGATAGATCTCATATTTCTCTGCCTTCTTATAACCACTTTCCCATGCAAGCGTTACGGAATCCGCGGTCACTGTATCCACACTGATATCTTCCGGTGGAGATGGCGGCTGTTCGACATTCTTTACAACAAAGCCAAGAATCGGAACATTGCTATCGCCAAGCTTTGCCTGCCAGATACCAAATTTGGTACTGAAGCTGTACTGAGAATCCGTCGCCGGCGGGTAAGCTACCACGCCTTCCTTTGATACTGATGAATAATCAAATGTTGTCTTACCGGAGCCCCAGCCACCGCCAAGCTTGACACCACCGCCATAATTCATCTTCGCTACCTTGGCATCAATTTCACCTTCTACACCAAGTGTCAGTTCGAAGCTGTTCGTCTGGGTCATTGTTTTACTGCTCTGTGTATTGTCCGTAATATTCATAGCTACCGTTGTCTGGTCATTGACCTTATTATTGATCTCTATCCAGTTCGGATAGCCAACGAAACCTTTCATTCCAAGCGAGCTGGTCGCATAGGTATCCGGACATCCCGGCGTACTGGACAGAATATCCTTCGTGATCACCTTATTTTGCAGAGTTTCATCGCTTGCTGCAAACCGATTAAAGGAATCTACATCCATGGTCGAATAGACCGGCTGCTGCTGCACTCCGACCTCCATGGTATACGATGCACTTCCATTCGCCGGTGTGATGACATATTCATACAATATAACCGGCGTTCGATAAAGTACTACCTGATTCTTCGTACCATCATTTTCAAAACTGATCGAATACTCATGGGAAAGCTCATCCTCATACGACCACTCCCAGTCATGGGTATAGGACGCCTCCGTATGGAACTGCAATGCTGAAGAACCGATGGAAAATGATGCATATGCTCCGATGGATGCCATTTTCGTCTTACTGGTTACCGTTCCTTGTCCGGATAGCTTACCATATAAGGTTTCTCCGATATTGCCATTATAATAATTATCCTGAAGCTCTCCAAAATATGGAGCAGCCTGTAATATAGCCAGAATATCTACATTACTGTATGTATATTTCTTGCTCTTAAAGGTAAATACATCTGTATCTTTATCCGCATCAACTGCTGCAATCGCCAGGCAAGGGAAATCACTCATGCCGACATGCCGCACCAGCTCGTTTGAAGTCGAATCAAAATAACTGCCCGGTGTACAGATACCGGTCGATGAATCCTTGTTCTGTTCCTTACCGGACATGTTCACCCGGTAAAAGTACCGGTTAAAGCTCTGTTGCTTATATCCGGTCGTATATAAGACCTGCTCAATTCCCAGATCATTTTCATCAAAGTTTCCTGCCACACATCCGTCTACCCAGGTATCGGATATGATATAACCGCCGATTCCTTTATCACTGCTCTGACATACCTTGGCTGTATAGTCCTTTTTCCATGATTCATTTTCAAACTTCCAGAAAACACCATCTAAGAAAACCTGCTCCGCATCATTTCTTCCGTTTACTGCCGCACAGGTCAATGCAGGAAGCGGATGCACATTATCATCTTTATCAAAGCCTGCATTTACAAAATTACACATATCCATTACGTTTCCGCCGGATGGAATTAATGTCTCCACCTCTTCATTTGGATCGTATTTCAATGTTACCAGCATATACTTTTTATTTGAACCGGATTTATCTCCATCCGGGCCATCATTATCACTGTATACACCGGCAACTACAACTTCCGGGAAGCCATCAAAATCAATATCACCTGCTGCTACAGATGCGTAACGCATATATACACTGCATGTATCCTTATCCATTACATACTTATTCATCTGCTGTGGTTTCTTGTTCTCTACCTTATAACAGGCAAATACAGAGCTTCTCTGCTGCAGCTTCTTTCCATCACTGTCATCGTGGATATTCGAATAGGAACCAACCAGAAGGATCTCATCTTTACCATCCCGATTGATATCCGAAGTTTCTATCGACATGTTGATTGTTGCTCTTGCTGTCTTACCATTATTGGTAAATTTACCTGCCATATCCGCTCCGGTATTTCCCATAAAACTACGAACCGAAATATTATCACTGATCGGCGATAAGGTGATTCCGTCCAGGATCATAATATACGGATCTCCACGTTTTGGAACATAGACTGCGATATCTTCATCTCCATCGCCATCAAAATCTCCTGCCTTTAATGTAAAATAATTCTTATAGGCACTGTATTTTTCCAACTGATTATCCCGAAGCCAGTCATTATCATCACCCGATCCAAGGCTGAAGGTCTTTCTTAATTCCTGACCTTTACCGGATGCACTGTATCTTGCTACAACAAGCTGCGGATCTTTTCCCAGTGATGCGCCAACAAGTGCAACCATATTATCACGTCCGGTTCCATACGGATCATAACCGTCTACATTTACATACTTGACATCAGCTGCGCCGGATGCTGTACGGCTCTGCATAAATCCATTGTTGTTCCGTTTCGAATCCGGTCCAACATAATAGCCCTTGATATCCGAGCTTTTCGTATAGTTATACGTCTCAGCATTTCGGTTCTTTCCACTGGATCGATACCATAAAAATGCTTCCATTTTTTCATTAAATGCAGAATAGCCGGAACCATATGGATTTTCACCGTCATTTGCATTAAATGAACTTGGTGTCGTCAGATTAAATCCATATTTATCCTTTCCGCTGTTATCTGCATTTGAAATATCTGCCTGCGTGACCGCCTGCCCCGGCGGCTCATCCGCAAGAACTCTGACCGGATTTCCAACCCCAGGAAACATACCGATCACCATCGAAATCGAAAGCATTGCTGCCATCCATTTCTTTCCCCATTTTCTGTTCATGTTCTCATCATCCCTTTCTTACATAAACGTTATTCTTGTTTCTGAATGCTGTCTCTGCATCCAAACCTCCAGTTACATAATAATTATATCGAAATATTTTCTAAAAAGAAAGAAAAATAGATACATTTTATAAATATATCCATCTTGTAAACACAATATGTGTATTTGTTCTGACAATTTGCGTTAGTTGATTAGAAGCGGATACAATTTAAAACGCATAATGTTACGCAAATATTGTCGGATCAAATCATAAATTATACCCCTCTTGCTTCAAAAAAAGACATTTTCATATGATATCCTTATAAAAATATATCCCAAATTTCGGACATATCTTAAACTGTAACATCATACGAAAATGTCTTATTATGTGCTCCAACTATTCTATTTTTTATTCATTAAACTGCTGTTCTATTATGAATGAATGCTATTCTATTTCCATTTTACTTGGTAAATAAATGCTGCCTTCTGATTACATCTTACTTTGTAAGTAAATACTGTGCCTGATTACATCTTACTTTGTAAACAATGCTTCTATAAATACATCTGCGATTAACTGCTGTCCCACTGCAGTCGGATGATCATCCGGATCTATATAATTTTCTGCATTCTGATTATTAAGCACAATATCATTTGATGAAGCAAAGGCTTCATAGCAATCTGCCAGTACAATATTCTTTTCTTTACATACAGTACTAATGATTGTATTTGCCTGACTGATCTTTTCTTCTGCATACTGTCCGATATTGATTGTTATCCCGCCTGCCGATATTTCATAATCCATATTACGATATGGATTATATAATGTCATGATCGCAATCCGGCAATCCGGCGAAGCCTTACGGATCAGATCTATACTATCTGAAAGATTATTATAAAACCGATTCAGATTATCTTCCGCAGACCGGTCTGCCTCCTCAAAGTCCCGGACAAATGTCTTTTTATTAATTTTTTTCCAAAGCGAAGAATCATCTCCTGCACCGGAATATCCATAAAAATAATCTTCATACTGCATAACAAAGAATTCAAACGGAAGAAGTGCATCATTCGTACCAATGCAAAATGTCACATAATCAGCATGGTCTAACAGATCTACCTTGCCTTTCTTGATATTTTGCCACATGTCGTCACTGAGCTGACCATTTACACCTTGATTACATTCGACAACCTGCATCCCCTGTTGTTTCATATAAGCAGCAATCCTTGCAGAAAATCGTTCATTCTCAGCATGTTCTAATGAATATCCATATGTAATCGAATCTCCCAATGCAACATATATAACAGAATCATCCGATACCTGCTCATCTAACTGCAACAATTTTGCATTATTCTTTGTACGACCATGCAATCCCCAGACGATTGCAATAACACATGCCCCGGCTACTGTGATCAGTCCGGCAGCCTTCCATTTTTTCATATCGATCACCTCTGTCTTATATAATACTCCCTTATAATATAACACTATTTTATATTTACAGGCTAACGAATTAGCATTTTACATACCCGGCGCCAACCCGAAGCCTTTCGTATTATCCTAATCCGGTATAATCTCTATATATACCTGATCGTATTTGTATTTCAGTTCTTGCTTGATCTCATCTCGGACACGATGCAGAATGCTGATATGTATAACGTCTGTTTTATTTCCAATATATACTTCGACCCAAAGCTTCCGTCCGGTCTGGATAACATCTAAGAATGTAACCTCATAGGGATAATCATTCATATGTTTATCCACGATTCCACGTATCTGATTTAAGACATCTTCCTCCGGCGCAAATAAAATCAGATTTTTAATGCTCTGGAAAATCTCCTTTACCGGTTCTGTTATAAGAAGCAGTGCCATAATTACAGCTACTGCAGGATCAATATATGGCGTCAGGAATCGAAATCTCGTTGTAAGCAATATCATCTGAACTGCAAATGCTACGGCTACTCCCATACTGCTTATAACATCAAGCTTCCACATATAAAGCTCAGCTTTGATCGTCGTAGACTCATACTTTTTACTGTAATGACCAAGCAACAGATACATGCCTGCACATCCAAGACATACAAGCAATTCAAATATAGCAATACTGCCGGCATCAACTTCATGTCCACCATGTAATAACAGCTTTATATTTTCAACCATTAGATTGCAGGTAAGTGCTAATAATACACTGTACTTTACCAGTAAAAACAACGATTCTACCTGCGCATATCCATATGGATGCTTCTCTGTCACCGGTTTATAAAGCAGGGGCACAAGCACCAGAAACGGTCCGATCATCACTAAATCCGCTGCATCAAACAAGCAATCAGTCCACAAAGAATGGGAATGGGTAAACCATGCCATCACACCTTCCGCTACTATAAACAATACACTTCCAAAAAATGATAGTTGTAATATTCTCTTTTCAATCGTCAGTTTCTCTTTCTTTTCCCTACGTTCTTTCTTTACACTGTCCTTTTTCTTCGTACTATTATCTGTCTTCATCTGTTTTCTCTTTCTTACTTTCATCTTTTTCTATTCTTCAATCTCACAACTACCACTATAACACAAAAATCCCGCCCGGCATACACCAAATGAGATTCTTTGTATCGTTCACAATTATATGCAAACATATAATTTTAATTATTAACTAACAAAAAGCCCCTGTTACTGCAATATAACAGTAACAGAGACTTTTTATTATTGACTATTATAATTCACGTTTTCGTGCAGTCTATTATTTGTTAGCGATTGCAGCCTGTGATGTCAGTCACAGTAAGACGCTCCCCTGCCTTGCCCTGACCGTAGGTATACTTTGCATACGAATCCACGCCGTAATCATCCAGCGCATATCCGTCTATCAGAAGTTCCTCTCCCACTTTTATCTCTGTCTTTGCTGTGTCTATATACACCGCATAAGCGGGTACGTCAAATATGCTGTCATAGCTGTCATATATAGCTTTGTCTGCATCCGTGGCAGGCTCGTATGCGAGCAGTACACTCTTCCCATACAGCTCGGAAGCCGTGAAGCTTGTGAGCACATCACCGTCTATACCGAAGCTTACCTTGTCCCTGTCTGAATCCGGTATCTCAGCCCAGCTATGAGAAGACTTGCCCGGTCATACTACGAATCCTCTATAAATCCAATACCTTTATAACACTACTCATATTTGTATGCTACGAGCAAACACTAATTAACTTTCCAGTATTTTATCTGTCTAACAATGTCCTCTCGTACCTTTTCCTCAGTTAAATAATCTGGAAATACACCATCCTTCTTATAATCATCTGATATTGTAATGTTCCTTTCAAGCAATTCTTTTAAAAATTTAATAATCTTTGCTTTTTTCTTATGATCAAAAGCCTTAAATGCTCGCAACAAATCTGTGTAGGTACTAATCTCTCTAATCAGCGTCCAAGTATCTTGTATAGTCATGTTATCGCTAATATATTCTTCAGCAATTCTTATACCATTCTTATCGCCTAGTAACGAAGTAAAATGGCAATACATATCAAAAGCATGTGCTGTTTTATACATATTTTTACTTCTTAATAATTCTTTGTATTCAGCATTTTGCTTGCTTTTGAGCCATTCCTTTTCTAAAGATTTCGGTACACAATATCTTTTATATTTTTCATATTGTCCATCACGAACCATCTGATAATAGCTGCCATCATATTTATCAAAAACAGCCTTAGCATCTTCAAAATTCTTATTACTCATAACTATTCTAGCTCCTAATTGATTATTGCTTCCCATATATCCCCATTTTTTATAAATGAATATCCATGTTCTACTAAAAATTTTACCTCACTTGAAAAATACCCATCTGCTTCTGCTGGATTATGAGATAAAATAAAATTTTTTCCCTGCGAAAGCTGTTGCTCTAAAAACCTTTCATTTATATACCACATATTATCATTCCCAACTATTTCTTCAATTTCTGCCCAGTTATCCAATTGAAAATATGTTGCATTTTTTTCCTTCGCAACATTAATGTATGATACTCCATCTTTGTTATATTTCCCCAAAACAACTGTTGTTGCGGTACTATTGTGTGTTGCACCTTTTGCCAACCGAGCATAAAAATACTGAATATTAATGTACCCTGTAAGTGTCACTTCTGCCAAAGCCAGATTACCTAATCTGCCCATCATGTCTGCTGCCTGCTCTGCAGAACTTAAATCTCCCGTAAACAAATAATCGAGGTTATCAGTCCACATTTCATAATTCAACGCTATCATCGCAACAACAAGTAAACCCAACATAGTGCCATATGCCACCAATGAAAACGGTGTTAGCGTAAGTGCGAAGAATTGAACAGCAGCCCAAACCAACATTGACGTTGCAGCAGCCGAAGAAAATGTAGCGCATAATCCTTCAAGCGTCAAAAGCGCCGATAATGAACCCCCATTCAGCCCTCCGGATATCATATACGCCCCTGCTCCGGTCTCAGGGTCTATGACCATATACCCTGTTCCCGACCAGCTGCCTATCGTCATGTCCTCTGCCGGAATTGTGACTATCTTACCTGCGTTTACGGCTTCCGTCACTGCCTGTTTTGTGGTGTCTGTTGTATTCAGTTTTTCCATCTCTTCCGCCATGTTAGCGGATGAGATGAGCAGAAGTTCTATCCCCTTCTCCTGTGCCGCAGCCAGTATGCTGATGGTTGATACGCTCTCGTATCCTGTGAGCTCCTCCCACACCGTACTCTCGTAAATATTGCTTACTTTTTCCCTTATTTCTCCTCAACTTAATCCAACCTATACATATCTGCATGTATTACATTATCTACTTGCATTAAGACCTAATATCATTTTCGCTGTTTTATTATTTTTGTCCATTGTTAATAACAGTTCTGCATATTCCTTAGCATGACTATAATCCATAATGCGTTCAGGAAGTCCATAAAAAAATAGGATTCTTTCTAAATTTCCAATGCTATTTTGTATTTTAAGTGCAAGTCTTGAATAATAATATGCCGCATGATATGCTCCCTCATAAAATGCTAACGGTCCCAATAACAAATCAATTAAGACGTCTAACCAGAACATATCCTGTGTAGTTTTAAACATATCCTGTGCAAATAACAGCAGGGTTACATTTTCTGTATCATTTGCACATATGATAATTGTATCTCTAATCAAATTCCTATCCATATCCTTACACAAGCCTTTAGCAAAATCAAATTGTCCGTCTAATATATATTTAACAAATTTTTTTTCCATTTCACTCATTTCCCTCCAGTGTATATTCAATTAACCCATGCATTTGATATAGATATTCTTCCATCATAAGACTTCATATAAGTTACCGTAACCTCATAGCCATTTAATACAGCTGTTTTTTTATATGCAGACTTATATGAACCTTCTTTGCCTGTTTTCATAACATTTACTATTATACTTTTTATATCCTCCCAATTTTTATCAGAAACCAAATATTCCCAATTATGTTCAGAACTTTTACTACCATTAATGATATGGTTTACTTTGTTATCGCTAAAACCATTCAGTTGTTCTAAACATTCAGAAGCATCCTGACCATTGACATACATATTATCGATTTTATTTAATCGACCATTAATTTGACTTGCCACGAATACTTCCACCAAAGCCAGATTACCTAATCTGCCCATCATGTCTGCTGCCTGCTCTGCAGAACTTAAATCTCCCGTAAACAAATAATCGAGGTTATCAGTCCACATTTCATAATTCAACTCTATCATCGCAACAACAAGTAAACCCAACATAGTGCCATATGCCACCAATGAAAGCGGTGTTAGCGTAAGTGCGAAGAATTGAACAGCAGCCCAAACCAACATTGACGTTGCAGTAGCCGAAGAAAATGTAGCACATAATCCTCCAAGTGTCAAAAGCGCCGATAATGCACCCCCATTCAGCCCGCCTGATATCATATACGCCCCTGCTCCGGTCTCAGGGTCTATGACCATATACCCTGTTCCCGACCAGCTGCCTATTGTCATATCCTCAGCAGAAATTGTGACTATCTTACCTGCATTTACGGCTTCCGTCACTGCCTGTTTTGTGGTGTCTGTTGTATTCAGTTTTTCCATCTCTTCCGCCATGTTAGCGGATGAGATGAGCAGAAGTTCTATCCCCTTCTCCTGTGCCGCAGCCAGTATGCTGATGGTTGATACGCTCTCGTATCCTGTGAGCTCCTCCCACACCGTACTCTCGTAAAGCGACCCCATCATACCCGTGCTGAGCATGTATTCTCTTGAAGCGTCCTCATCACCAGTGAGGCTGATTACACTGTGGCTGTCTGTGTCCACGTCTATGTACAGGCTGCCCTCGCTGAGTCCGGATACCCGTCCGTACAGCTTATCACATCTCACCTCGTAGCCCGTGATACCTTCGCTCAAGTCTCTTACGGCTGTCACACCGTATACTATCTATATAGATTACTACATTAGAATTGTGCATCGCAGAATCCTCATTATAGTTGCTTGTACATATCACGTGATTATTTTTAGCTTATATTTTATTAACTGATATTTTGAATTGTAAATCTCTGAAATTTTATATAATTCAGGTTTTTTATTCGCTTCATTAAGTAATCTTTCTACCAAACGGCAAAACTCAATCATTTGCTTTTTGCACTTTTTATGATATGAGCGAAAAATCCAGCCAGTTTCTGCACTAACATCACTTCTGCCAATGATTGTTTCTGCGATATTCATGCTGTTTTTTGCATCTAACTTACTTTCAACTTTCTTTCCCGTATCCAGCATTATATCTATAGAGTCAGGGATTATTAAACATGGTTCTAGCAAGCTATCCATCTTGAAGTATACGAGCCACGGCTTATCAGACTTCTCAATTTCAGAACTATATATTTTTGCTTTTTGAATGCGCCAAATATTCTCTTGTTTTGAAGAAATTTTCATACTTCTGTATTGATTATATTTTAATAAATCCTGATCATACATATAGAAAGAATTTCCATCATATTCTTTAAAAAATTTTTCTGCTTCAACAATATTCATAAACTTTCCTCACCTCACCATTTACTCGAGAATAGCTTTCCACAATTCATCATCAACCTGAGAAAATGTATAACCTAGTTCTGATAAATAATCTATTTCCCTCTGATAAAATCTTTTGCTTCCATCTCCAAACAAATATTGTAATTCCGGGTTATCTGTCAAAATAATTGTTTTATTAAGTTTAATTTGATTATCTATATATTGTTTATTTATTTTCCATATTTCGTTATAATTGTTATTTAAGCTTTTAACCAAATCTGACCATTTGCTCTCGTCTAATATAAAATATGTATAATTATTATCCGAAGCGTACACATTATATTTACCAGTTGTTCCTAAAACACATGTATCGCTTTCTTTGTTTTTTGTTGCTAATTTAACGTAATATTTTATTTGTGAATTGTTTAATGTTGCGCTTATGCTTGAGATACTCTTTGATAAGCCTAATTCCACCAAAGCCAGATTACCTAATCTGCCCATCACGTCTGCTGCCTGCTCTGCAGAACTTAAATCTCCCGTAAACA
>NZ_QTMQ01000014.1:75449-78690 GCF_003604095.1 Clostridium sp. AF15-41 | reverse complement strand
TCCAATCTCTTTCTCGCTTATCTTTCGAACCTCTCAGGATAAGTCTTCGACCTATTAGTATCTGTCAGCTGAATGCGTTACCGCACTTACACCTCAGACCTATCAACCTCGTAGTCTTCAAGGGGTCTTATTTCTTTAAAGAATGGGATATCTAATCTTGAGGGGGGCTTCACGCTTAGATGCCTTCAGCGTTTATCCCTGCCGGACTTGGCTACTCTGCCATGCTGTTGGTCAACAACAGATACACCAGCGGTCCGTCCATCCCGGTCCTCTCGTACTAAGGACAGCTCCTCTCAAATATCCTACGCCCACGCCGGATAGGGACCGAACTGTCTCACGACGTTCTGAACCCAGCTCGCGTACCGCTTTAATGGGCGAACAGCCCAACCCTTGGAACCTGCTACAGCTCCAGGATGCGATGAGCCGACATCGAGGTGCCAAACCACTCCGTCGATGTGAACTCTTGGGAGTGATAAGCCTGTTATCCCCAGGGTAGCTTTTATCCGTTGAGCGATGGCAATCCCACGTTATACCACCGGATCACTAAGTCCTACTTTCGTACCTGCTCCACCCGTCGGTGTCGCAGTCAAGCTCCCTTCTGCCTTTGCACTCTTCGAATGGTTTCCGACCATTCTGAGGGAACCTTTGAGCGCCTCCGATACCCTTTCGGAGGCGACCGCCCCAGTCAAACTCCCCGTCAGACATTGTCCCCCAGCCGGGTCACGGCTGCAGGTTAGAAACCCAGTACTGTAAGGGTGGTATCCCAAGGTCAGCTCCATGACAACTGGCGTCATCATTTCCTAGCTTCCCACCTATCCTGTACAGACAGTACCGAATCCCAGTATCAAACTGGAGTAAAGCTCCATGGGGTCTTTCCGTCCTGGCGCAGGTAACCAGCATCTTCACTGGTATTTCAATTTCACCGGGTGTGTTGTCGAGACAGTGCCCAAATCATTACGCCTTTCGTGCGGGTCGGAACTTACCCGACAAGGAATTTCGCTACCTTAGGACCGTTATAGTTACGGCCGCCGTTTACTGGGGCTTAAATTCAAACCTTCGCTTGCGCTAAGCTCTCCTCTTAACCTTCCAGCACCGGGCAGGCGTCAGCCCATATACCTCACCTTTCGGTTTTGCATAGACCTGTGTTTTTGCTAAACAGTTGCTTGGGCCATTTCTCTGCGGCCACATCTCTGTGGCACTCCTTCTCCCGAAGTTACGGAGTCATTTTGCCGAGTTCCTTAACAACACTTCTCCCGCCGGCCTTAGGATTCTCTCCTCATCCACCTGTGTCGGTTTACGGTACGGGCACATACAAAACAATAGCGGCTTTTCTTGGCAGCTAGCTCACCAGCTTCGTTACTTATAGTTCACTCCGCATTACGTCTTCTCCTTGCAAGGGGGTTTTGCCTCCCTTACGGATACCTCGCTTGCACCGGCTTTTCCATTTCCGGCTCTGGCTTTCTCTCTGCGTCCCCACAGTTCTGTTTGTATGTGGTACAGGAATTTCTACCTGTTATCCATCGACTACGACTTTCGTCCTCGCCTTAGGCCCCGACTTACCCAGGGAAGATCAGCTTTACCCTGGAAACCTTAGATATTCGGCCTTTAAGATTCTCACTTAAATCTCGCTACTCATTCCGGCATTCTCTCTTCTTAACACTCCACTGCTCCTTCCGGTACAGCTTCGTCACGTTAAGAATGCTCCTCTACCAATGTGTTCACATTCCATAGCTTCGGTGGTGTGTTTTAGCCCCGGACATTTTCGGCGCAGGACCTCTCGACTAGTGAGCTATTACGCACTCTTTGAATGTATGGCTGCTTCTGAGCCAACATCCTAGTTGTCTTCGAAATCCCACATCCTTTACCACTTAACACACACTTTGGGACCTTAGCTGATGGTCTGGGCTCTTTCCCTTTTGACTACCCAACTTATCTCGTGCAGTCTGACTCCCGTACATCATCTCTGCGGCATTCGGAGTTTGATAATCTTCGGTAAGCTTTGACGCCCCCTAGGATATTCAGTGCTCTACCTCCGCTAGACTAATACGAGGCTAGCCCTAAAGCTATTTCGAGGAGAACCAGCTATCTCCGGGTTCGATTGGAATTTCTCCCCTACCCACACCTCATCGCCACCCTTTTCAACGGATGTGCGTTCGGTCCTCCATTGCCTTTTACGGCAACTTCAACCTGGACATGGGTAGATCACCCGGTTTCGGGTCTTCTTATACTGACTTTACGTGCTATTAACACTTGCTTTCACTTCGGCTCCGTACCTGAAGTACTTAACCTCGCCAGCACAAGAAACTCGCCGGACCGTTCTACAAAAAGTACGCGGTTCTGCTTTATTCGCAGTTCCACAGCTTGTAAACACAGGGTTTCAGGTTCTCTTTCACTCCCCTCCCGGGGTCCTTTTCACCTTTCCTTCACAGTACTATGCGCTATCGGTCACTGAGTAGTATTTAGCCTTGGAGGGTGGTCCCTCCGCCTTCCCACAAGGTTTCTCGTGTCTCGTGGTACTCCGGATCCTGCTAGGCGTGTTTCTGATTTCATGTACGAGGCTTTCACTCTCTCTGGCGGGACTTCCCAGACCCTTCTACTATCTTCCACACTGCCATATCGCAGTCCATACCCCGTCGTGCACGCACAACGGTTTGGGCTCTTCCGCGTTCGCTCGCCGCTACTTACGGAATCGATGTTTCTTTCTCTTCCTCCGCCTACTTAGATGTTTCAGTTCAGCGGGTTCCCTCCGTATACCTATGTATTCAGTATACGGTGACTGAGGTTTACTCAGCCGGGTTTCCCCATTCAGATATCTGCGGGTCATCGGATATTTGCTCCTTACCGCAGCTTTTCGCAGCTTATCACGTCTTTCTTCGGCTCTCAGTGCCAAGGCATCCACCCTGCGCTCTTTCTAACTTAACCTTACAGCATACGTAGCTTGATATGCTGTGGTCCGTTGCTATCTTTCGATAACTTGATTCGCGTTTGTTTCAATCTCTTGAAACGTTTCTTGGATTATTTGATGTCTTGTTAATTATTAATGGCTTATTAATAATATCTCTATTTCTTTCTGTATGAAATTCTCAAGGTACATTTAAAACATAAGATTCAATATATTGGTCTGATTCGTAAGCTTCGCTTACTTCATCACGGACATTCTACGAATGTCCTTCCGTTTTCAAAACCTTTCATTGAAGAACAAGTTCTTCATGAACGCTTTTAAAAACCAGACCGCTCGTCC
>NZ_QTMQ01000014.1:74586-75359 GCF_003604095.1 Clostridium sp. AF15-41 | reverse complement strand
TACTTCATCACGGACATTCTACGAATGTCCTTCCGTTTTCAAAACCTTTCATTGAAGAACAAGTTCTTCATGAACGCTTTTAAAAACCAGACCGCTCGTCCTATGTTTTCGTGGAGATAACGAGATTCGAACTCGTGACCCCCTGCTTGCAAGGCAGGTGCTCTCCCAACTGAGCTATACCCCCAAGGTCGACTCCTAAATTCGCTAATGCTCATTAAGAGCGTCGACATGGCTACGGCTAAGTTCATGCTTCGTCTTTCGACTCGCTTTCACTAAGCTCTCTGCTCATGGGCTTAAATGGACTCGAACCATCGACCTCACGCTTATCAGGCGTGCGCTCTAACCAGCTGAGCTATAAGCCCATCTCTTTTTCTGCTTACACTTGATAAGCACTTTGACCATTTCTGATCAAACTTGGAGCTGGCAGCCACCTACTCTCCCACACCGTCTCCAGTGCAGTACCAGCGGCCGCTTACGTCTTAACCGTCGTGTTCGGGATGGGTACGGGTGTTTCCCATAAGCGCATCACCACCAGCAAATTTGTGCGTTAATAAGTAAATGCAGTTTTTAATGTTATCAACCAGAAAAGTTTACTTTTCTGCGTTGGATAATGTTAAAAACTATATGCGACGCAGTCGCATCACCGAGTGAAGTTTTCTTCACGAGGTTTGCCGTTTACATAACCTTAAACGCTTAACAACATAACAACCCTTACTTCTTCCTTTTCCTTAGAAAGGAGGTGATCCAGCCGCACCTTCCGATACGGCTACCTT
>NZ_QTMQ01000014.1:0-72708 GCF_003604095.1 Clostridium sp. AF15-41 | reverse complement strand
TTTATTTGGAATTTCAGGGTTGTCATGTTGTTAATTTTTCAAGGTTCTTTGTTTTTCGCCTGTACCAGTAAAACTTAACGGAGAAGGAGGGATTTGAACCCTCGCGCCGCTATTAACGGCCTACTCCCTTTCCAGGGGAGCCCCTTCAACCGCTTGGGTACTTCTCCTAGTATCAAGCGCTTGAACTTTCCATCTTTGTTTATTGAAAAGTCAGCGGAGAGAGAGGGATTCGAACCCTCGCGCCCTTTCGGACAAACGGTTTTCAAGACCGCCTCGTTATGACCACTTCGATATCTCTCCATCCAGTTGTTTAAGTCTCCTTTTGACCGGCGACTTGTATATATTAGCACTTCTGTTTTTCTATGTCAACACATTTTTTCAAATATTTTCATTTTTTTGCAGCCGGCTTTTTCAGGTGCTTTTCCACGCCTGCTTTTGTAGAAATTCCTGTCCGATACGCATATCCTCCGGCGTCGTGATCTTTATATTTGTATAGCTGCCCTCGATCACTTTCACCCGAATCTCGCCGTATTCCTCTACTACCATTGTATCGTCCGTTACCGGCAATGCTCCATCTACCCGTTTCTTCATCATCTTCTGATAACACTTCATCAGGCATTTGTAATCAAAGCTCTGCGGGGTCTGGATCTGCCACAGACACTCTCTTGCAGGTGTCGCCATTCCGATCTGATTTTCATTCACAATCTTGATCGTATCCTTTACGGGCATGCCGACTGTACATGCTTTATACTCTGCCAGTGTCCGAATTGATCTTACGATCATGTCCTGTGTCACAAATGGTCTCGCACCGTCATGAATCATAACATAATCCGTCTCCGAGCAGGCTCGCAAACCATTATATACGGAATCATACCGGTTCTCGCCGCCTTCTACTACAGATTCAACCTTTGTAAAATGATATTTCTCCACGATCTCATGTCTGCAATATTCCACGCTGTTTTTTCCTGTTACAAGAATGATGGCATCCACAGGACTTTCTTCAAAGGTTTTTAATGCATAATAAATTACAGGATAGCCTCCAAGCTCCATGAACTGTTTTTCAATTTTGCTGTGCATTCGGCTGCCTTTTCCTGCCGCAAGTATGATCGCCGTTGTCTTCATGTTTTCTCTTCTATCCTTTTATCTTTTTTGCCTTTACTATTTGTTTCTAAATTGTATTCTTTCACCAGATATTTACAAACGCTTACAATGCAGCAGAGTAATCTACATTCACTTCTTACCGTATCCTTCTACCGCTCGCCTAATTTCAGATTTGGAACTGCATTCAGATCCAGTCCGTGTCTGGTTCCTTTTATAAATTCATAATAACCGGCCGCTCCGATCATCGCTGCATTATCGGTACAAAGGATCGGTGCAGGATAATATAACCGAATTCCTGCTTTTTCACATGCCGCTTCCATTGATGCACGAAGTGCCGAATTGGACGCAACTCCACCTGCCAGCGCAACTTTATCCATGTCATATTTCTTGGCTGCATAGATGGTATGTTCTGTCAGCACATCCGTTACTGCTTTCTGGAAGGATGCCGCTACATCTGCGCGGTTGATATCCTCATTCTTCATTTCTTTCTGATTGATATAATTCAAAACTGCTGACTTCAGACCACTGAAGCTGAAATCATATGCGGAATCGGAAATCTTTGCTCTAGGGAATTCGATTGCATCCGGATTTCCCTCTTTTGCAAGCTTATCCACCTTTGGTCCACCAGGATATCCAAGCCCGATAGCTCTTGCTACTTTGTCAAACGCTTCACCTGCCGCATCATCTCTGGTCACACCAAGGATCTCAAACTGTCCATAGTCTGTCACCTTTACCAAATGGGTATGTCCGCCGGATACAACCAGACACATAAATGGTGGTTCCAATGTCTTATCTTCTATAAAATTAGCGGCAATATGCCCTTCTATATGATGAACTCCTACTAACGGAATATTCTTTGCATAACTGATTGCCTTTGCCACTCCTACTCCGACCAATAGTGCTCCGACCAGTCCCGGACCATATGTTACTGCGATCGCATCTATATCATCCAGTGTACAATCTGCTTCCTTCAGTGCGCTCTTTATTACCTGATTCACCTTCTCGATATGCTTTCTTGACGCTATCTCAGGAACAACACCACCATACAGTGTGTGAATGTCGATCTGTGAATATATAATATTTGATAATACTTCTCTGCCATTCACAACAACAGCTGCCGAAGTCTCATCGCAAGATGATTCGATTGCCAGAATCTTTATATCTTTTTTCTCCATTTTCATCTTCCTCTTTTTCCTGTTTACCGCATGTTTCATTCTTCAAACTTTAACGTTGTCTCCATCCGGTCTTTTCCTGCAACCGCAGCCGGAAATATCTTTCTTACTTCATCTATATACTGCATCGGTTTGATCAGCGACGGACTGTAATGCGTCAGCCACATCCGTTTTACTTCTGCCTCTTTCGCAATCTCTGCCGCCTCATACATCGTCATATGCCTGTGGGAGACTGCTTTTTCATATTTGTCCGGCTCCCCATACATACCTTCGCAGATAAACAAGTCTGAGCCAGCCGCATGTTTTGTAATAAGTGGTGTCGGACGAGTATCTGTACAATATGTGACCTTAAGTCCTTTCCGGTCCGGTCCCATAACCATATCCGGTGTATAGAGCCTGCCGTCCACTTCTATCGTCATGCCCTTCTGCAATGTATTCCAGATCTGCATCGGAACCTCCTGCGCACGCGCACGTTCCACATCAAATTTACCGGCACGGTCAAGTTCAAATGAATATCCATAACAGGTAACATTATGGTTTACTCGATATGCATTTGCCCGCAATCCACATATCTCAAATTCTTCTTCCTCTTCTGTCAGTTCTTTGAACTGAATCTCAAACGGAAGCTCCGGTGCGATCACACGTAAAGAATTCACTACTCGCTCCAGCCGTTTCGGACCGACCATCAGAACCGGGTCCTTTCGCTCTGCGTTTCCGATCGTCAGAAGCAATCCCGGCAGTCCGCTGATATGATCTGCATGAAAATGCGTGAACAAGATCACATCGATCGGTTTAAAACTCCACCCCTGCTGTTTGACTGCTACCTGCGTTCCTTCACCACAATCAACTAATATAGAGCTGCCATTGTATCGTATCATCATGGATGTCAACGCTCTGTACGGAAGTGGCATCATTCCGCCTGTACCAAGCAAACATACATCTAACATATTCTATCCTCCAACTTCTATCTCCGCTCTGTCTGTAAACCGCTTTTCCCGTAAGGAAAAAAGAGTCATTCTATATACAAATGACTCTCTGGTTCTACATATATTCTGCCGTTTCTTCTCTCTGTACCGGTACTGCAAAGCTGCCTGACAATCGATCATAGCAGTCTTCACATATACAGATCCTGTGGGTTTCTCCATCTTTTTTTGAGAAGTAGCCCCACTTTTTTGAAATTATAATTGCATCTTCCATCAAAATGTCATTTCTGACTGACAATTCTTTCCCACACATATTACAACGTATTACTTCTATCATGATCTCCTCCTGATCCTCCGATTACCCGGCGGTCTCTGTATCTTTCCTATTGTCGATTATAATAAAAAAGGCACATCTTTTGTAGTGGGAATTCCTGTCATCTACATATTATGAATGTGAACACTTCAGTTCCATAATAACAGCATCTTCTGTTGGTTTTTTATAATAATCTTTCCTTCTGGAAATCTCATCAAAGCCTAGCGATTCATACATTGATATTGCTGCATCATTAGACTCACGAACCTCTAAGAAAATCTTTTCTCCATCGTCTTCTACACACATACGAATCATTTCCTTCATCAGTCTGTGTCCGATTCCGCATTTCCTGTAATCTTTATCAACAGCAATTCGAAGCAGTTCACAATCCTCGCATGGTGCGGTAAAAATGCAATAACCAACCACCTTGTCATCCTTCGTTGTGTCAACTGCTGTAAGTACAGTATCATATGTTCCATACATGGATGTAGCAACCATCTGCTCATTCCAGGAACTCATAAATACTTTTTCTCCCAGAGAAACAATATCAAGCAACTGCTCCTCATCGCCTTCTCTTATCTCAATGTTGTCTAAATAGGGCCCCGCCGCCCCGCCATCACTGACGCTATTACTCATTTCCTTCACCTTTCTCTTTTCTTTCTCTTTCTGCCTGAGACATTCTCAGATATTCAGGAGCAAAATCGTCTCCATTTATATACTGTTCATGCGCATACCGGCAAGCTCCGGCATATGCGACTGATCCGGCTCTCTGTTTGTTCAGATGTGCCGGTGCCAGACACGCATGTTTCATCTTTGACAGGATCAGAGATCCATACACCTGTATGCCATCACCTGTAAACTGCACTTCTTCATCTTTTTCAAGAAGCAGATTGATCAATTCATTCACATCCATCGGTATCTGCTCCATCTCTGTAACCAGATTGCCTGATTTATCAAATCTGTACAATCCGGTATAGACCTGATTCCTTCTGGCATCCATGATCGGACAGATAAGCCTGTCACTTCCCCAGAAATTATATGCAAGCCCTTCCAGTGTCGGTACAGGTATGATCGGCTTATCAAGTGCAAGCGACAAGCCTTTTACTGTCGCCGCTCCGATCCGCAGTCCTGTAAATGAACCGGGTCCTGCTGCGATTGCTATCGCATCTACTGTATCAAGCTCAATGCCTGCTGCTTTTACAACCTCATCCAGCATCGGAAGCAAGGTTTGTGAATGTGTCTTTTTATTGTTTACCGTAAATTCTGCAACCAGATTGTCATTTTCTAATAAGGCAACGGATGCAACCAGCCCTGAGCTGTCCAGAGCAAGGATCTTCATAGTTTTAAACCTCTTCTATCGTTATCTTTCTATAATCTACCCCTTTTTCAAGGTCTTTTTCAATCGTTATCTTCTGATAATGTTCCGGAAGAATCTCTTCGATCAGATTTGCCCATTCGATCAGACATACGCCATTACCATATACCATCTCATCATAGCCAATCTCTTCCATCTCATCTACATCTCCGATTCGATAGACATCAAAATGATATAGTGGAAGTCTTCCATCATCATACTCCTTTACAATCGTAAATGTCGGACTGTTCACAATATCATCGACACCTAGGCCTTTGGCAAATCCCTGCGAAAATATCGTCTTTCCGACACCCAAGTCTCCAAAGAAACAGAAAACCTGCCCCGGAGCAGCCTGTTCGCCAAGCTCCCGCCCGATTCTGTATGTGTCTTCTCTGCTGTTACTTTCCTTTACAATCATCATAAATCTATCGTAATCTTCTTTCCTTTTACTTCGTATGGTCGATAAGCAACCCCGGCCATATCAAACATTCTCTTCGATGCCATTGTACTGTCAGTACTTGCATATTTATCCGACAGATAGATAACCTCCTTTATTCCGCACTGAATGATCGCTTTCGCACATTCATTACAAGGGAATAAGGTTGAATAAAGTCTTGCATCTTTTAAACTGCCGCCTCTGTAATTCAGGATGGCATTCAATTCCGCATGGCATACAAAGAAATATTTATTGTTCAATGGATCACCGATCTTTCCCCATGGCATGATGTCATCTTCGCATCCGGCAGGCATACCATTATACCCTTCCGACAGAATACGATTATTATCGTCTACGATACATGCGCCAACCTGAGTTGACGGGTCTTTACTTCTCTCTGCCGACAGCAGTGCAATTCCCATAAAATACTGATCCCAGCTAATGTAATCGGCTCTTTTCATCGGTGTCCTCCTTTTCTTTCTATCTGAGTATCTCGTTATTTCCATATGCAGACAACACATTTTTCAACGGTCATCTTAGGTTATACAACTTTTTTCTCTAAAATGCTACTCTGATTATGCTGTAAATTTTATCAATTTTAGCTATAGCATCAGCAAAACTGCCCTCAGTCATGGCTGAAGTTATAAATGCAAGTTCTCCATCTATGCCTTCTGCTGTTACATATGTCACATCACCAAATAATTTCTGAACCTCTTCTTTGGTAATAGAATCCGCACTCACACGCACAAAGAAACGATTAACCGCATCTCTGAAATCACCGATCGGAAGCGGTTCTGCATCCCAGCTTGCCATAATATTCTTACCCATATGTTTTACTTCGTCTACAACATCGGATACAACGGCGGATGCTGTTGGAAGCTTTCCTGCTCCTCTGCCGTAGAACATAATATCATCTACAACATTTCCATGTACAAATATTCCATTGAATACATCATGGATACCGGATAACGGATGATTCTCATCTAACATCATAGGTGCAACGAAGGAATATAAGGTATCTCCTTCCTTTTTAGTCGTACCTACTAATTTGATCGATACGCCAAGTGCATCTGCATATTTGAAATCTTCTGTTGAGATCTTTGTGATTCCTTCTGTATGGATCTTAGTATAATCCAGATGTTTTCCATATACGATAGAAGTCAGGATCGCGATCTTTCTACATGCATCTCCGCCTTCCACATCTGCTTCCGGATTTCTCTCTGCATATCCAAGTTCCTGTGCCTGCTTCAGCACTTCATCATAGGATGCCCCTTCCTGATCCATCTTGGTCAGGATATAATTTGTTGTTCCGTTTAAGATACCTGTGATCTCTGTTACTTCATCTGCTGTGATAGAGGTATTTAATGGACGGATGATCGGAATACCGCCGCCAACGGATGCCTCAAATAAGAAATTTACATTATTCTCTTTTGCGATTGCAAGTAATTCCGGTCCGTGAGAAGCCACCAGTTCCTTATTGGATGTTGCTACACTCTTGCCTGCCGCAAGGCACTGTTTTACAAATGTATAGGCAGGATTGATTCCTCCCATTACTTCAACAACAACCTTTACTTCATCATCGTTTAAAATGTCATTGAAGTCATGTGTCAGTATCTGCTGTACAGGATCTCCCGGGAAATCTCTCAGATCAAGAACATACTTGATGTTAATCTCTTCTCCTGCTCTCTTATTGATGATCTCATGGTTTGTATTGATAACCTCAACCACACCTGAACCAACTGTACCATAACCTAACACTGCTATATTTACCATGTGGATGTCTCTCCTTTTGCATTCTTTTTTGTATATTACTACTCACTCCGGCTGCACCATTTTAAATATGCATTCATAAATCCGTCGAGTTCTCCATCTAAAACTGCGGCAACATTTCCGCTTTCTTCGCCTGTCCGGTGATCCTTCACCATCGTATACGGCTGCATAACATAAGACCGGATCTGGCTTCCGAATCCATTCTCCAATATCTCACCTCGAATGTCCGAAATCTTATCCAGGTTCTCCTGTTTCTTGATCAGATACAACTTAGACTTCAGCATCTGCATAGCCTTGTCCTTATTCATATGCTGTGAACGCTCATTCTGGCATTGTACTACGATACCGGTCGGAATGTGCGTGATACGAACCGCCGATGATGTCTTATTGATGTGCTGTCCACCGGCTCCGCTCGATCTGTAAGTATCGATTCGGAGATCATCTTCATTGATATCCACTTCCAGATCTTCCTCTATCTCCGGTATCACATCGCAGGAAGCAAATGAAGTCTGTCGCTTGCCTGCTGCATTGAACGGTGAAATACGAACCAGACGATGTACGCCTTTTTCTGATTTCAGATATCCGTATGCATTCTGCCCGCTGATCTGGATCGTAACCGACTTGATGCCAGCCTCATCACCTTCCAGATAGTCAAGTACTTCCACCTTAAAACCATGTTTCTCCGCCCATCTGGTATACATTCTGTATAACATCGATGTCCAATCACAGGACTCTGTTCCACCGGCTCCTGCATGAAGTGTCATAACGGCATCATAACCATCAAACTCACCCGACAGCAGAAGACTGATCCTGTAATTTTCGAATTCCTTCTGAAATGCAGTCAGCATCTCACCGATCTCCTCTATCATAGAGGAATCGCCCTCTTCTTCCGCCATCTGAATCAGGGTTTCGATATCCGAAAAATCCTGTTCCAACTTCTGATATTCCTCCAGCGAATCCTGCAGCTTCTTTAACTGCCTGGAAACACTGGTTGACTTTGCTACATCATCCCAGAAGCCAGGCTGTTCCATCTCATATTGTAATTTTCCTATGCTGTCTTTTCTGCCAGCGATGTCAAAGTGAATCCCTTACTTCCATTAATGGTTGTCTGTACTGATTCAGTGTGAACTTAAACTGGTCTGTCTCTATCATTAATTTCTCACCTACTTTATCGGTTGCAGCTGCAACACATTATTTCTATTCGTTCCGTCCGCAGCAGTTCTTATATTTCTTACCGCTGCCGCATGGACACAAATCATTTCTTCCGATTTTTTTTGCTTTCTTTACAGGTCCTCTGGACACAGTATCATCCTTGTTTGTTCCTGTAACCTTATTTACTTCTTCACGTTCAACCTTCTGTTCAACCTTAACACGGAGAAGCAGTTTTACTGTATCCTCCTGAATTGCTCTTGTCATCTCATTGAACATGTCATAACCGGCAAACTTGTATTCTACAACAGGATCTCTCTGACCCAGCGACTGAAGCCCGATACCCTGCTTTAACTGTTCCATATCGTCGATATGGTCAGTCCATTTTCTATCAATTACCTTCAGAAGGATAATACGCTCGATCTCACGCATATCTTCCGGACTTGGGAATTCTTTTTCTTTCTCATGGTAGAGTTCCACAGCCTCATTATACAATCTCTCTTTGAGTTCTTCTGTGTCACCCTTTTTAATCTCATGCTCAGTAAGTGCGATTGGTTCTGTAAATGGAATGATCTCACGGATCATATTGTCAAGCTCTACAATATTCCATTCTTCCGGTGCCGCTTCTGATGAGCATACGATATCCACACATGCACCGATATCATCCTTGAGCATCTTCAGGATAACTTCATGCATATCTTCACCATCTAAGACTCTCCGACGCTCCTTATAAATGATCTCTCTCTGTTCGTTATTTACACGATCATACTCTAACAGATTCTTTCTGATCGCAAAGTTGTTACTTTCAATCTTCTTCTGCGCCTTTTCTACGAAGTTCGAAATCGTCTTATGCTGGATCTCCTCGCCCTCCGGAATCTTCAATGTATCATAAAGGCTCATAACACGTTCGGAACCAAATAATCTCATCAGATCATCTTCCAGAGACAGGTAGAATTTGGATTCACCCGGATCTCCCTGACGACCGGAACGTCCACGGAGCTGATTATCGATTCGTCTGGACTCATGACGTTCTGTACCAATGATACGAAGTCCGCCAAGTTCAGCAACGCCCTCGCCAAGCTTAATATCCGTACCACGACCAGCCATGTTCGTTGCGATCGTAACTGCATTCTTCTGACCTGCTTCTGCAACGATCTCTGCCTCAAGCTCATGGAACTTTGCATTTAATACCTTATGTGGAATCTTTTTCTTGCTGAGCATATGGCTGAGTTCCTCAGATGCATCAATATTGATCGTACCAACCAGAACAGGCTGTCCTTTTCTGTAACTCTCATTGATCTGCTCAACAATAGCGTTTAATTTCTCTTTCTTTGTCTTGAAGATAGAATCCGGACGGTCAATTCTCTGTACAGGAAGGTTAGTAGGGATCTCTACAACATCCATTCCGTAGATCTCTCTGAATTCTTCTTCCTCTGTACTTGCTGTACCTGTCATACCCGCTTTCTTTTCAAACATATTAAAGAAGTTCTGGAATGTGATCGTCGCAAGTGTCTTGGACTCTCTCTTAACTTTTACATTTTCCTTTGCTTCGATCGCCTGATGCAGTCCATCTGAGAAACGACGGCCCGGCATGATACGTCCTGTAAATTCATCAACGATCAGAACCTCATCATCCTTTACAACGTAATCACGGTCACGGAACATCAGGTTATGTGCACGAAGTGCAAGAATAATGTTATGCTGGATCTCGATATTCTCAGGATCGGACAGGTTCTCAATATGGAAGAACTGCTCTACTTCCTTTACACCGTTTGCTGTCAGCATAACGTATTTGTCTTTTTCATTTACAAGAAAATCTCCGTCTTCCTCGATCGCTGTATTCATCAGCATATCCATCTTGGATATCTCGCCATCACCTTCACCACGCTTCATACGTCTTGCAAGGTAATCGCACATTTTATAAAGCTCTGTTGATTTACCACTCTGTCCTGAAATGATCAGAGGGGTTCTCGCCTCATCGATCAATACTGAGTCGACCTCATCGATTACGCAATAATGAAGTCCTCTTAACACAAGCTTTTCTTTATAGATAACCATGTTATCTCTTAAGTAATCGAAACCGAGTTCGTTATTTGTTACATAAGTGATGTCGCATGCATATGCGTCACGTCTTTCATCATTTGTAGATGAATTCAAAATAATACCAACTGTAAGTCCAAGAAACTCATGAACCTTACCCATCCATTCCGCATCACGCTTTGCCAGGTAATCGTTAACTGTTACGACCTGAACACCCTTGCCCTCCAGTGCGTTTAAGTATACAGGAAGTGTAGATACAAGTGTCTTACCTTCACCGGTTTTCATCTCGGCGATACGTCCCTGATGTAATACAACACCACCGATCAACTGTACTCTGTAATGCTTGATGCCAAGCACTCTGTATGCAGCCTCTCTTACAACTGCAAATGCTTCTACCAACAGATCATCAAGAGTTTCTCCATTTGCAAGTCTATCTTTGAACTCTGTTGTCTTTGCTCTTAATTCCTCATCGGACAATGCCTGCATATCAGAATCAAGTGCTTCTATCTTGTCCACAATAGGAGCGATCTTCTTCAGTTCTTTCTCACTATGTGTGCCAAATACTTTTTCAAATAATCCCATTCTATTATTCTCCTAACTGTTTTCTTGGTTTCGTATCCAAATCTTGTTACTCAGGGTACATAATACCATCATATGAAATTTATATCAAGAATGAATCTGAAAAGCTTTGGTAAAGCATTATGAAATAACGCTAAAGCCCGATAACTTTTCACGCAAAAAAGAGCCGCCAGCGTTGATATTCTGGCGACCCTTCTCTTTATCCATAAATCTCTGCAGCTACACATCTGCCGATCCTTTCAGATCTGCTTCTGTAAGCTTCCTGTGTGGCAGGTTGAGATTAAAATTCCGGTTCGATCAATCCGTATGTGTTACCCTTTCTCTTATAGACAACATTTACTTCTTCTGTCTCAGCGTTTCTGAATACATAGAAATTATGTCCAAGCAGATCCATCTGGATGCATGCATCTTCCGGATACATAGGCTTTACTGCAAATTTCTTGCATCTTACGATCTTGATCTCGTCATCTTCATCTGTTTCTTCTTCTACAAATGAATTCTGGAGATATGCTGCATTCTGCTCCTTGTCGATCAGCTTCTTCTTATGCCTGTTCACCTGTCTCTCAATCACTTCCAGCACAAGATCGATCGATACATACATATCATCACTTACCTGTTCTGCACGAATGATATGTCCTTTCATAGGAATCGTAACTTCTATCTTCTGTCTGTCTTTCTCTACACTAAATGTAACCTGTGCAACAGCATCTTCTGCGAAATATTTCTCAAGCTTGGACAGCTTGTCATATACTGCATTCTTTAAGCCTTCAGTAACATCGATATTTTTTCCACTAATTATGTAATTCATGTTGCCCAACTCCTTCTTTTTCGGGGATTCCCGAATTGATAGTCTTATTATAGCATAAACCATCATTTTTTCAAGTCATTTTAAACAAAAGGAAGGCGTCTTCTTTCTGTTTTTTAGTCAAATTAACAATTAATTTATATAATTTATGAAAACTACACAAATACATCTGTATCTTTTTTCTGTATGAAAATATATCTTTAGCTGTAAAGACCCCTTTCGATAAAAATAAAAAAAGAAAAGCCGGTACATATCGGGAGGAACAACATATCCTCTCACTATATACCGGCTTTTCTTCTATTTCTATAGTCCTTTATTGTCCAAGCAGTCTGACTGCCTTAACAGGTGTTCTGTAGTTATATACCGATGTCTTGATACCGGTTGCTTCTGTACTTGCATGTACTACCATGCCGCCACCTGTGTAGATCGCCACATGTCCGATATCTCCTTCTGAACCATAGAACAACAGGTCACCCGGTTCCAGTTCTGAAAGACTTACTTCTGTTCCGTAATAAGACTGAGCTGTTGCGGAATGTGGAAGTGAAATTCCAAAGTGTGCATATACTGATAATGTAAATCCTGAACAGTCAGCACCGTTTGTAAGGCTTGTACCACCATATACATAAGGGTTACCGACAAACTGTAATGCATAATTTGCAAGATCAACACCGGTCGATCCACTGGATGGTACAGGATCCGGAGTAGATGGAGCCTCTGTTGTAGGAGCTTCCGTCGCAGGTGCTTCTGTTGAAGGAGCCTCTGTCGTCTGTGAGCTTGAACTGCTGCCGTTGTCTGATGACTGACCGTCACCTGAGCTGCTGTTCTGAGCTGCCTGCTGCTGTCTCTGTCTCTCTGCCTCTGCTTCTTCCTGTTTTCTCTTTGCTTCTTCCTCTGCTGCTATTCTTGCAGCTTCTGCTTCCTCTACTGTTACAGCCTTTACCGTATTGTAGGATATCTCAACGTAATCGGAACTTACATATCCGCTTACACTGTCATCGATCTGGAGCTGTGTCCATCCGTCTGACTGACTTAACACCTCATATGTCTGTCCGCCGGGAATCTGGGTTACGCAATCACTGTCACCATCTGCCTGCTCACGAACATTCAAGGTCTCTGTTGTTATGGTAGCAAGCTTGCTGCAATGTTCTTCCGCATATGCTCCTGCATCATCACCGAACACCAGATAATCATTCTTTATGTATCCCTCGCAGTTACCGGATGCGATTTTCGTCCATGTATCACCTTTTTCTTTTACAAGAGCAATTCCGTTTGCTGCAAGTGTTCCAACCAGCTCACCATCTTCACTTGCGGTTGCTCTGATATTTACAGAATCGGAAACTGTTGTAAGGCAACGATCCTGAAACTGCGGATACTTACATGTCACTTCTTCCGCCTGTGCAGATACTGTTTTATCCTTTTTTGTTGTCTTCTTGCTATTCTTCTTATCAGCTGTCTCTGTCGTTGTCTGTTCTTCTGTCTTCGCAGATATTGTATCCTCTGTTGTATCCAACTGAACAGATTCTACATAACGATCAAGAACGGACGAGATACCGATATTGGAATCATCATAAACACTGTTTGCTTTTATCACACCAAATGCTGTCGTTGCTGCCAGACTTACGGTCATAACTGCAACTGAAATTCTTCTGGTTGTCTTCGACATTTTATTACCTCCCATACAAATGCCATGTTGCCAAACATTTGTTACGAAAATGTTACATTTCTGGTTCATTATAGCAACATTACTAATGCTTGTCAACATGGCAATTCATGGATTTTATACGTTTTCCCTTAATTTCTTAAAATTTAAGATTTGTTACAGAGCTATGAAACAACTACTCCGTCTTTTGCTTTTACCGTAACAATTGCTCCGGTTTTCAGAATCTGTGTTGCATTTTTCGCTCCTATAATAACCGGGATATCCCTGCTTAAACCAACAATTGCTGCATGCGAATTCTTTCCGTCCTTCTCACATACGATCGCTGAAGCAGTTTTTAACTGCTCCATGATATTATTGCTGGTTTCTTTCATAACGATAATATCACCGGAATTGTAGTTTTTTATTAATTCTTCCTCTGAATCAGCTACACACAAGGGGGCACATACAGATTTTTCGTTTACAGGAACTCCCTTAACCAGAATGTGTCCAACTACATGTACTTTGATCAGGTTGGTTGTTCCGGTAACGCCAAGCGGAACCCCCGCAGTAATAACAACGATTTCTCCATCCTTAATATAATGGTTTCTCTTAGCCGCCTCTACCGAATGCTCAAACAGATCATCAGTATTATTCTCCTCTGCGATCAGAAGTGGCTGAACACCCCATGAAAGGTTCAGCTGTCTGCAGACCTTCTCAACCGGTGAACATCCGATGATCGGGCATTTCGGTCTGTATTTGGAGATCATGCGGGCAGTTTTTCCGGATTTGGTTACAGTTACGATTGCCGCCGCACCAAGATCGATCGCAGTTGTGCAAGTCGCATGAGAAATAGCGCTGGTGATATCCGGATTCTGGATATTTCCTCTCTCATAAAAACGTTTTGTATAATCAATATCTTCTTCTGCACGCTCTGCAATCTTGATCATGGTATGAAGCGCCTCTACCGGATACTTACCTGCTGCAGTCTCACCGGAAAGCATGATTGCACTTGTTCCGTCGTAGATCGCATTTGCAACGTCTGTCGCCTCTGCTCTCGTTGGTCTTGGATTCTTGATCATGGAATCAAGCATCTGTGTCGCTGTCACAACCTGTTTATCAGCATTGTATACTTTCTTAATGATCATCTTCTGGATAACAGGGACATCTTCTAACGGAATCTCAACACCCATATCGCCACGGGCTACCATAATACCATCTGACACGCGGATGATCTCGTCGATATTCTCAACTCCCTGCATATTCTCAATTTTGGAAATGATATTGATATTATCGCATCCATGCTCATCTAAGATCTTGCGGATCTCCAATACATCATCTGCAGTTCTTACAAAGGAAGCAGCAATGAAATCAAAATCATTTTCTATACCGAATATAATGTCCGAGCGATCCTGGTCGCTGATATATGGCATAGACAGATTTACGCGTGGTACGTTTACCCCTTTGTGATTTGACACCGGTCCGCCATTTACTACACGACAAACTATCTTACTCTCTGATACCTGTTCCACTGTCATCTCGATCAGTCCGTCATCGATAAGGATCGTATTACCCGGCTTTACGTCATTTACAAGGTTCTTATATGTGATCGAAACCATCTTCTCATCACCCTCTACCTCATCGGTTGTAAGTGTGAATGTCTGCCCCGGTTTCAGTTCGATCTTTCCGTTTTTGAAATCTTTAACACGAATTTCCGGTCCCTTTGTATCAAGCAGTGTTGCAACAGGAAGATTCAGTTCTGTTCTGAATTTCATAATACGTTCCATATTGCGTTTATGCTGTGCATGATCTCCATGTGAAAAGTTAAATCGAGCAACATTCATTCCCTCGATCATAAGCCGTCTTAAAATATCATCATCATCCGTTGATGGTCCTAATGTACATATAATTTTTGTTTTACGCATACTGCCTCCTAATAGTTATTTTATAATATAATGAGAAACTGTTATCAGTCTCCATAATAATCTTCATCCGGTACATGTTCTTCCTGCGCTCCTGTTTCCGGTTTCTCCGGTATCCGCAGGATCTGATCTGCATATAATTTAATTGCTGCTATCAAATAAACAAATGTTATGATCACACACAGAATATACATAAATACAAACTGACCTTTTAATACATATCCGGCGATCAAAACAGCAGCCGCAAACCATGGGGTTCTGACAAGCGTTGATGCCTTTACAATATCTGAAAAACTGACCTCGTCACTTATACCAAATATTCGTTTTATTGCATTTATGATAAATCCCCATATCAGAGTTGCAATATAATAAATAAATATTAACAATACTGCCATCACAAGCGTAATACCTATCAGAAACGGTGTATCATAGCGTCTTGTAAACGTAAGCAGAATCTCTTTATCATATATATCCCTCTTCTCGATTGACCGGAGATGACTGTATACGCTGCTCCAGCTGATACGAGTAGGCGCATCATCACTGTATAAAAGAATCTCCTGATTCGATACAACAACCATTGTTCTATAATGTCCCTCTTCCAACAGCTCATCGATCTCATCTGATTCTGTATCATAATCAGTAGAATCAATCCGGATATAAGCACCACCCGGTCGCTTCATCTCATACTTTTTCTTACAGTAAAAACCGTCCTGACTAACACTGAAATAAGCAATCCTGTCATCAATTGCATCTGCCAGTCGATTATATCCGATCTTTTTACTCACAGGAATATAGAAAACAACCATCGGCAGCAAAATACTGACACAAATAACCAGCACATGTATAGCAAACCAAGAGCTTTTCCTTCCTGTCTTTATATATTCCGACGGACGAACCAGGCCTTTGAACATTCCGGCAACCGTCTTAAAAAAACCTACTTTTTCTTCCATGTGTTTTTCCCTTCCGTATCAATTATTTTGTCGTTTTATTCCACAGATATTACAAGTATAACATCATCCGATCATCTTTTCACTAAAAAAATCCGTCTTTTGGGTAAATATTCAGTAAAGACTCTTGACATATGTTTTACAAACGCAGCTTTTCTTTATATTGTAAATCTTAAATCACGTCCATATATTGACTTTTGTATGTAAAAAAAATATTATGTTTCTGTATGTAAAAATACAAAAACGTCTTTTTTACAATAGCAAAGGATTTATTTTTACATATGCTTATAAAACATTTTCACTCAAAACAAATGGGAGGTTATTTATCTTGAAAAAACTAGTCACAACCATCCTGTGCGGTATGCTTACCGGTCTTGCAGCATTCTCTATGCCAAAAAATGCCGGACATGTATCCGCACAGGCAGCTTATACCTATCAATCACAATCCGGCGTTTCCGCTTCCGGCAGCCATACGGACTCATCTTATGAAGACGCAATCAACACTATGGTTGCAAACGGAACCTTTGATCGTTCGTCCCTGACGGATGCACAGGTTGCATATATCAATCAGAAATACGGCGAAGATCCTGAGGCATTCAGCGAACTGCAGAAACAGTCAGATTATAACAGCAGTCCATCTCTCGCAGCCATCAACACCGGCAGTTATTCCCATGACAGCCAGTTCGACGGCTACGATGTGATCGATGGTATCGACATCTCCAGATGGCAAGGAAAAATTGACTGGAAAAAAGTAAAAGCAGATGGTGTCAAATTTGCGATCATCCGTGTAGCGCTTCGCACAACAGAATCCGGTGTACTGGAAGCAGATGCATTATATAAGGAAAACTTACAAGGTGCTATCGACGCGGGTCTGGATGTAGGCGTCTATATCTACTCACAGGCAATCAGCACAGCGGAAGCCAAAGCGGAAGCTGACTTTACAATGAACCTGCTCAAGGGTTATGACATCAACCTTCCTATTGTTATGGATTTTGAATATTATACAGGCAACACCGGCAGACTTGCACGCGCACATCTAAGTGTTGCTCAGGCAACAACGATCTGCAATGCTTTCTGTAAAGAGGTGGAAAGCAAGAATTATACCGCTATGGTATATGCCAACAAATCCTTACTTACAAATGATGTGAATTCAAATGCGATCGCAAAGAACTACCAGATCTGGCTCGCCCAGTATCCGGGATGGGACAGTGCGACCGGAAGCATTCATGCATCATTTGATGGTAAGTACTCCTACTGGCAGTACACATCTTCCGGTTCCGTCGATGGAATCGCAGGCAGAGTCGATATGAACTTCCGTTATGTCAAGAAACCTGCCGCTGTCAAGAACCTGACAAGAAAGACCGCCAGCATGTTAAGTATAACTTTGAAATGGAATAAGGTTCCATATGCTTACGGCTATCAGATCTATCGTTTGAATAAAGAAACCGGAAAGTATGAGAAGATCGGCAAAACAACCGGTGCCTCAAAGACGACCTACATCGACAAGGATCTCGAGATCAATACTTTATACAGTTATCAGGTCCGCGCTTATTATAAGTTGAAGGATGGCAACTATTATGGTGCATATTCCACTCCGGTACATGCAACCACACAGAAAAAGACAGTTACAAATGCAGCTGTATCCAAAAAGGCAGAGACATCCCTCACAATAACATGGGACGCGCAGACAGAAGTCAGCGGCTACCGGATCTCCAGATTGAATGCGTCAACCGGAAAATATGAAACCGCTGCCTATGTAGAGGGCGCTTCTTCAAACACATGGAAAGACACAGATCTTAACTGTGGTACTTCTTATTCATATAAGGTTCGTGCCTACTATGTAGAAGACGGCAAAAAAGCTTATTTTGATTACTCAAATGTCGCAACAGGAAACACAAAACCGGGCAAGGTATCCGATGTAACGGTATCTGCAACAAAGAATTCCGCTACAATCCGCTGGAATCCACAGGTAAATGTATCCGGCTATAAGATCTATGTGAAAAACGATGCAAATAAATGGTCACATCTCAAAACGATCAAGAACAAAAATACAACATCCTTCACACACACAGGTTTAACCGGCAATAAAGAATATACTTATTCCGTCATTGCTTACTATACAAAGAGCGGCAAAAATACAAACACCGATCGTTCCGATTCCGTAACAGTACTGACCAAACCGGCAGCTGTTAAGAATTTCAAAGCCGAAACCATCAAGGCTGACACCGTGAAGCTGACATGGAAGAAGGAAAGCAATATCGACGGCTACCGTCTGTATGTAAAAGAAGATGCAGCCGGTTCTTCATGGACAAAGATCGCAACGATCACATCTGCAAAAACTACAACATTTACACAGAGTGGTCTTACATCCAATAACGGCTACAAGTTCCAGATCAAGTCATACAGGAAATATAACGGCAAGACATACACAGGTGAAAGTGCTACAACGTCCGCAAAGATAATTCCTCAGCAGGTAACAAATGTTAAGGTTAAGAGCTATGGCTCCAAACAACTCCTGTCATGGGAACCTATCAAAGGTGTGAATGGCTACTACATTTATCGTTATGATACTAAAGCAAAGAAATATAAGAAGATCAAAACGATCAACAATGGAACTCAGTTCATCTACTGTATAAATGCAAAGGCATCATCCAAATATAAATATCATGTTACTGCATTTAACAAGATCGGAAAAACTGTATATAAAGGAAAGCGTTCCGCTGCCGCTTCAACTGTAAAAACAACTCAGAAGGTTAAAGTTGCATGCGGTGTATTAAATGTAAGAAAGGGTGCAAATACAAGCAGCAAGATCCTGACAACCGTTACAAACGGCAAAACGCTCACTGTAAAGGGCATCCGCACAAGCCGCGGCACAAACTGGTATAAGGTTTCCTTTAAAAAGGGACGCAAAAGCTACACCGGCTATGTGTCCGCAGACTATGTAAACCTTAAATAAGCAATTCAACTAATAAGCAGACAGCTATATATAAAAAAGATGCTATTACATATTATTACGCAAGACACTTCCGTTCTAATCCTCGTGCAGTGGTACATAAAGCAGCAAAATACGCTGCTTAAGTACCAGCCTCGGATAAGGCTTGCTTCATAATAGTAATGACATCTTTTTTATTTATAAATTATATTTATTAGTTGAATTGCCTAATGAAAAGGTATAGCCGACACCGCGGACTGTCTGGATGTAGGCTGCGTCTTCTTCCAGCTTATCACGCAGGCGTTTGATGTAGACGGATAAGGTATTATCATCTACAAATGCTTCATCTACATCCCATAGCCGTTCAATCAGCTGTTTTCTGGTAAGTACTTGATCCGCATGTGTCACCAGTTCTTTTAATAAACGGAATTCGCTCGGTGTACAGTCTACATTTCGTTCTTTCTGATAAATCTTATAAAGCCTGTTATCAAGTCTTGTATGTCCGAATATAATGTCCGCTTCCGTTTCTTCCTTCTTCTCTTTTGTATCGGAATTATATTTCTGCCGACGCAAGATAACTGCAATCCTTGTCAGAAGTTCTTTTACGCGATAAGGCTTTGCAATATAATCATCTGCCCCAAGTTCCAACCCCTGTACCAGATTCACCTCATCAGAAACCGCCGTCAGGAATATGACAGGAACATAATTATCATGTTCTCTTATATATCGGCAAAAATCATAGCCATTTCCATCCGGAAGCATCACATCTAATAATACAAGATCGATGTCCGGCTGTAACAGTGCTTTCGCTTCTGCCAGATTCGAGGCTTTCACGACTTCGTAATTTTCAGTTTTTAATGTATATTCTGTTCCCATTGCAAGTGCAAAATCATCTTCCACCAACAAAATCTTTTCATTTGCCATCTCTCATACCTCAATTATTTATCAAGTGCAAAGAAGCATACCGCACTCACCAGACTGATCACAACGCCCGCTGCCAATAGATAAAATCCTGCTCCGTATCCGGCAGATCCTGTATAACCGCTTTCGCGCATACTCTCTGTAGTGTCGTTCAATATTTCACGAATCGCCCGGATCGTCTGATGGTGTCTTATAATAAATAATCCAACACCCGAAGCTACGACAGGAATAAACATATTCAGATTAAATATATTCCATGTATCATGGTCTCCCGCAAAATAGATCAATATCAATACAATTCCGGCGATTCCCGCAAGCAAAATAAAATATGGCACAACACGCGTAAAAAAGTTGATTTCTCCCATACCGCTATATTGTATTGCCAGCTTTTTCAGATTCAATAAAGGATACCCCTGCTTCAAAGTCTCTACATCCTGTATCGTAAAACGATATCTGAAATACGGAAAAAAACCGGACAAAAGTATACAGATCATGCCAACCAGATACATCCGGCTGAACTTATTTACCTTCATACACCCTCCATGTCAGATATTATTTGATACGGAATGTTGCCTTCACATATCCATCTGCAAACAATACATAATCCCTGCCATCAAATGCCCATTTCAGTTCTTCTTCTGCATATGATGGTTCCACAAACTTCACATCGATTCTCGCCACATCATCTGCCTTTACAGCGGCGGTACGAAGGAGAAGCATCCCCTGTACAACCGGATGGTCGGTCAGATGAATCTTGTTTTGATCACCCGTCTCCTTACTGAAGCTGTAAACCTCTTCTTTTGAAAATGTATGAAAATCCTCTGCATTATCATAAGAAGCCGCTTCCACTCGCTTCAACTCTTTCTCTTTATCAGATGGTTTTACCAGAGTTACCGTAAATTTCTCTACAGGTGACTCTACACCATCTACATAACCAAGGATCGGAAGAATATACATAAATGCATTCTCCTTTACGGCTCCGAATTCGTAGCGGATGCTGCCTGCCTGTCCTGCCTGCTCCTCCTCTGCCATATATGATATCTTCCCGATAAATGCTCCCTGATAAGTGGAGGCATCCATCTCTGTCATCTTCGTGCCAATCGCCATCATTCTGTCATAAATATTCATGTTGTACCTCTTTCTTCTTAAAACACATTATTTGTCCGTAAATCCTTTATGCCGGATCTTATTTTCATTCTTTTTTATAATATAATTTTCTTCCCGAAAATTCAACAACCGCAGTTAAATCTTACATACCGACACTATTTCGTCCCACCGGCCGACTGAATACTCTGTATATAGACATTAGCAATATTTTCGTTATGAATTGTACTTTGCCAGCGAATGCGGGTGCATGTCCGAGCCAAAGGCGAGTTTGCACTGAAGCATAAGCGGATCAGGCAAGTGCAATGCATAGAAAATATGCGAGTCTAATACAGAGTATTCAGTCGGCCAGTGGGACGAAACAATATCGATTAAAAGTCCATGCGGGTGCCGGGCTTTGGTGCTCCGACCTCGTACCCCTGCTCACGTATCATCTGCAGATCTGTCTCAAATGTAATTCCTGTCGTTGTCAGAAAGTCACCGCTGATAACCGCATTTGCACCGGCTCGAAGTGCCGCCTTTCCATTATCAGGCAAAAATGCCCTTCCGGCAGCCAAGCGGATAAATGTATCCGGCAGAACAAACCGAAAGATTGCAACCGTACGAAGAAATTCATCTTCTTTCATCGGTTCCTGATGCTCAAAATAAGTTCCCGGAATCGGATTCAACATATTGATCGGAACAGAATCCACATCCAGCTCTCTCAAGGAAAATGCCAGATCAATTCGATCAGAAAGTGTCTCTCCCAGTCCGATCAGTCCACCACTGCACACCTTCATGCCGGCTGCTTTCGCCGCACGGATGCTTTTTCTCTTATCATCTGAGGTGTGCGTAGTACATAAGGTCTTAAAGAATTCATCCGATGTCTCCATATTATTATGAACCATCGTCATCCCTGCTTCATGCAGCTTCGTGAAATCCTCCTTATCCAACATACCAAGGGATGCGCACACATGGATATCCGCAGTTTTTCTTATATCCGCAACATTTGAAACAGCAAGCTCTACCTCTTTTTTCGACAGTCGCCTGCCAACAGACACCAGTCCATAACGATAAGAGCCTCTGCTCTTATCCTGAACCGCTATATCCGTCAATACCTTCTCGCCCAGCACACATTCTGCCGGAACTTTATCCTTTGCTCTTGTTGACTGTGCACAGTACAGACAATCCTCGCTGCATTGTCCTACCTTGACCGCCGCCACAGAACAGACATCACAGACATTTCCACAAAAATGCTGTCGAATCCGGTCTGCTGCTTCAGAAAGCTCTGTCAGATCTACATCGATAAGCAGTTCTGCTTCCTCCCTGCTGATACGATATCCATCCATTATCTTATGTTCCAATCTCTGAAGTTCATCCTTTGTCATAATTCATCATTGTCCTTTATTAAGAAATATTGCCCTTTTTAACCACACAGTGTATCCATTTACATCCAATCTTTATTAATATACCATCTAAACAACATCTTGTGAACTACCCAATGTTCCGCATTGCCCCCTCCCGGCTGTCCACCACCCCCCACTTCATGTCTGCTCCCTTCCGGCCGGATCCTTTGCATATAAACATAAAGCAACATTTTCGTTATGAACTTGTACCTTGCCAGCGAATGCGGGTGCATGTTTGAGCCGAAGGCGAGTTTGCACAGGAGCATGAGCAAATAAGGCAGGTACAGTTCATAGAAAATATGCGAGTTTATATGCAAAGGATCCGGCCGGAAGGGAGCAGACATGAAGTGGGGGGTGGTGGACAGCCGGGAGGGGGCAGGACAAAACCTTAAATCTCATTTTTTCAGCATTATTCTCTTTTATGTTCTTCTAAAATATAGTAGAATTAATTCGTATGGGGTCATTTAAGGTCGACCCGCAGGAGGTTATGTATTTATGATTAATATTTTAGTAGTAGAAGACGAAAAGCCAATCGCCAATCTGATCAAAATGAGTCTTACAAAGGCGGGATATTCCTGTACCTGTATCTATGACGGTCTGGCTGCAGCCGATATATTAGAAGAAAATCCGTTTGACCTGGTTCTGCTCGACATCATGCTTCCGGGTGCATCCGGTTATGATGTCCTTGAATATATAAAGCCGTTAAAAATCCCTGTAATCTTTATCACAGCAAAGAATTCCTTAAACGACCGTGTTATGGGTCTGAAGATGGGAGCTGAAGATTATATCGTGAAACCATTTGAGATCGTCGAGCTTCTTGCAAGGATCGAGGTTGTACTCCGGAGATATAATAAGCTGAATACAACGATTGCCATACGTGATCTGATGATCGATACTGTCGCAATGAGCGTTACCAAAAACGGCAGGGAGATTCCTCTGACAAACAAGGAATATGAACTGCTGCTGTTATTTGCACAGAATCCGGGCGTTGCCCTCTATCGTGAAACGATCTATGAACGTATCTGGGGCGGCGACTATCCATGTGACAGCCGCACAGTTGCGCTCCATGTTCAGCGTATGCGTAAAAAGCTCGGACTGGAGGACTGCTTAAAAACCATTAACAAGATTGGATATCGTCTGGAGATCTAAAAAGGAGTTTCTATGAAATTTAAGCATAAATTGGTATTATGTATGGTTGTACTTCTGGGACTGTCCTTCGGTCTGGGAGGAACCATACTGATCCACCGATCATTCAAAACCTCGTTATCTTCCACCATCGACAGTGACCTGCTAAATTATGAGAGTATTCAGAGTACTCTGCTGATTGCTGTTGATACAAATTCTGTATCATCTTATATCGACATGTCTAATATCATTAACCAGCTTTCCGCCCAGGGCAACTCCAATCGCAAGAATATCATTCTTCGAAATTCGGATATGGAAGTCGTAAGCATCATGAATTCATCCTTTACATATAAAGAAATGAAACCATCGGATGAAAATACCTGTAATTCGATCATTTGGAGAGAAAATAATAACTACTATCTGCAATTATGCAGTTCCATGGATATCAATACAGAAAATCTGGACATTTCACAGATGGACATTGTCTATGACATCACTTCCGTGTATGCTGCTCGTGCGCAGGAACAGAATACATTCCGTCTGCTGTTGATCGCGATCTTCGTTGTTGGAAGTATCACATCCATGATCGCAGCCAGCCTGCTTACAAAGCCGTTGGAAAAATTATCATCACTTGCGCAGCATATCTCCCACGGTGATTACTCTGCCCGTCTGCACATCCACTCCGGCGATGAGATTGAGGCACTCGCAAATGATTTCAACAACATGGCAGATACTATCGAAGATAACATCTCAGAGCTTCATTTCTCTATGGAAAAACAGGAACAGTTTATGGGAAGCTTCGCACATGAATTAAAGACTCCTATGACTTCGATCATCGGTTATGCCGACCTTCTGCGAAGCCAGAATATGAGTGAAGACGAAACAAATGAAGCAGCCAACTATATCTTCTCAGAAGGAAAACGTCTGGAGAGCTTATCCTTGAAATTACTAGATCTGCTGGTCGTTAAGAATCAGGAAACTATATTGACACCGACTGATCCGGCCCTTGCGATCCGAAATGTAATCAATGTTATGAAGCCGGAGCTGGCAAAGGAACATATCACATTAAAGTCAAGCTGCCGAAAGGGCTGCTGTATGATGGACATTGACCTCTTTCAGTCTCTGATCATCAATATCATTGATAATGCCAGAAAAGCGATCGACGACAACGGACTTATCCATGTAGCAGGAACTGTAAGGGATGATAATTATGTAATCATTATCAAAGATAACGGACGGGGAATGCCACCGGAAGAAATCACACGAATCAGTGAAGCTTTCTACCGAATCGACAAATCCAGATCCCGTGCGCAGGGCGGTGCCGGACTCGGACTTGCTATTTGCAGCAAGATCGCAGAGATCCATCAGGCTAAGATCAAATACAAGAGTGCCGTCGGACGCGGTACGGTTGTCACTATTACATTACCAAATATAAAGGAGGCGGCACATCATGAGTAACGAAGAAAATAAAGAATCTGTCATTGCTTCCTATGAACTGACCGCTGCCCATAAGGAAGACGATGACATCTCTGAATCAGAAGTAAATGATATGATAAATGAAAGTGAAGAAGGTACTGTTTCCTCTGTCGAACATACCGGGAAAGCACGCGGTATTCTTCATTTCCTATACAAGAATCTTCTCTGGTTTATAATATGCATTGCAATTTTTGTGATCTGTATCATTGCCTCGAATCTGTATTTTCGTATTCAGGACAGGAAAACATTGAATTCCGTATCCAGCCATGAGATCAGTCCGAACAATCTCGATGTAACAAATAAACTGACACTGCTTGAGAAGATCAACATCATAAACGGAGAATGTTATTACACCGATCTGAACTTTGATTATACGGACAAGCATTCCTACAGTGAGATTCATGATATAACCGTAAATGAACTGACATCGTATTTCTCCGATTATTTCTCCTGTGATTTTACTGTAAATGGTATCTACGAGATGTATATATCCAAATATCTCGCAACCTCAGACGAAGATTCTTACCGCAGTTTTACGATATGGGTGGTTAATATCTACTATTTTGGATTTGAAATGAATTGCTTCCTGGATTATGACACAAACAAACTGATTACATTTACAATGAATCTGGATCCTAATTCCAACACTTTCTATAATGAAGGAAGTCTGGTAGAACTGGAATATTACAATGATTATATACTTCCACTGTATAACTTTTTAGGAAGCCATGTCGGTAATTCAACTACGTTCAGTGACACTTGTTTTGACACTCTATACGATATATTAGCCTCTTATTATGAGCTCAGCTTTGAGAAAGGATCCGGAAGCGGTGCAGGTATGACTCCAACAAAGATACCGGATTCTGATCTGCAGCTATTTGAAAAGCTGACAGGAACACCTCTGACCGCTCATACCTATTATACTTACACTACGGAGATTAGTATGGAATTAGAAGCCGATACAACAGAAGAATACAACTTTTATATGAAAAACGGATTGTTCTTCTACCAGATGAACCGATATTTTTATAATTAACAGATGCTTAATACTTCTTTATAAGAAATATGCAGAATTGATGCATTTTTTTGCAGATTATGATGCATAGAGGTTTTATAGTAACATCATCAAGACAAGGGATGGTGCTTATGAAGTATTCAAGCAGAGAACAGAACAGGAATGAGTGCAGCACTTACGCTGAGACAGAGAGGTCTTTCGCCCGCTGCAATTATCTCAAAGTTAAGTTTGGTATCTTTGCAACATGTTGTTTTATTTTGTTTGTTGCCATTTTGCTCAAAGGTACTATCCTATAATCTCTTGAGCCCCCTCATATTTCAGACTAGCTCCAGATGCGTTTCCCGGCATCTGGAGTTTTTCATTTATCATCTTCATTTACGGTCTCATCTTTCCTGTTATTTTTTTGACGCTCAATCTTATACTGCGTCTGTCTGCGCTTCGCTGCGATCCTTTTCTGTTTCTTTTCGGCTTCCCGCTCAGCCGAATGGTCGGGAAGAATCCCACCGGCTTCCAAGGCTCTCGGCCATGGTCCAAGAAATGATTTGATCGCCGCAACTTCTTCTACCGTAAAATCTGATTTCTTCGGATACCTGTTCAACCTCTTATAAGCTTCCTGAAGCATTTCTATACAGTCTTCTCTCGTCGTAAATCTGTCAGCCATAAAATGAATATGTCTCCTTTTTTGCGCAATTGCTCTTTCTATAATAAATACCGGCTGTCACATCGTCAGATTTGTATATCCAACTTATGACAGCCGGTATCAAGATCCTGTTATGATCTTATATTATGATCCAATCATTTGCAATTCCGTATTACTTTGTCTTTACGGTCTTTACCTTACTGTAAACGCTGTAATACTTCTTGCCACCGATCTTCTTATATGATCTTACCTTTACATAATATTTCTTACCCTTTTTCAGGTTCTTTATAACAGCACTTGTCTTCTTACTGCTTACTGATGCGCTCTTAGCGTTCTTGAATGACTTATTTGTTGCATATGTGATCTGGTAACCACTTGCGCCGGAAGCTTTCTTATAAGAAACCTTGATTGCCTTGGTCTTATATGCTGCAGCCTTCTGTACAGTCGGTGTTGCAGGTACAACGATCAGCGTGATCGTGCCTGTTCCCTTCTTGTAATTAGCTGTTGCTGCGGCTGTTACTTTGATCTGTACCTTGCCCGGCTTCTTAGCTGTAACAAATCCGGACTTCTTGTTTACGGTTGCAACCTTCTTATCAGAAGATGTGTAAGTAACTGTACCCTTAACAGATGGTCTTAATGCAATATATTTATTATATACATAGATTGTCTGTGATGAGATCGTCTGTGATGCCTTCTTGATCACAAATGTACTCTCTGCTGTACCTGTATAACTACCCTTACCTGTAACAACTACTTTTGCAATTCCTGCATTCTTGTTATCAGAATATTCTACAGTATAATCATCTGCTGATAATTCTTTGCCACCAACAGTAACTGTAACAGCCGGCTCCTGTTCTTTGCCGGTATATGTAACATCCGAAACTGTGACTACTGTATTTTCAGCAGTAATCTGAACGCCCTCATTCTTCTTAACAGTCAGACTTATAACCAGTTCTGCTGCCTCATAATTATCTGTCTCAGCCGCCTTGATCGTAATATCAGCAGTACCAACTGCCTTTACTGTTACCAGACCAGTCTCGTCTACAGAAGCTATATCATCCGCTGAAATAGTGTATGTAAGTGCACCCTTAGCCTCAACTGCAAGAGCAAATGGTTCTGCACCCTCTACTACTTCCAGCGTTGTAGATGCAACTACGATTTCCTGCTTTGCCTTTTTAATCTCAAAGGTTGTCTGAACCTGTCCACTATATTCATTCTTACCTTTAATCGTACAGGTAGCAGTTCCTGCATTTACATTATCGGTAAATATCACATCATAGTTCTCTGCTGCCAACAGCTTATCATCCAGATATACCTTTACTTCCGGTTTTACTTCTTCTCCTGTATAAACAGCTTCTGCAACTTCAATCTTTGTATTGTCTGTTGTCAATACCTTTTCTATTGCAAGCTTATAATAAGCGGTTCTTCCTGCTCTGGATGTGATATGGAATACAACTCCATCTGTCAGATCCACGCTGTCTGAAAGACCATCTACTGTTACATAATGAGAATCTGCTTCTGTCTTATAATTAACTGCTAACTTCGTAATATCTGAACCAGTTATACGATCTGACTTAATCTTTACAACAAATGGATCTGCTTCTGTACCGGCTCCGGCAAATGCCTCACCATTTACCTTGTAAGTATAACTTGGCTGCCAGTTGTCATCATATGCTGTCTCTGTCTCAAATGCAAATGTATTATTCTCAACTGTAAGTTCTTTTAATACCGGGAGTCCTGCATATGCAGATGCTACATCCGCACCTGTAAGCTCATAATGGAATTCCAGTGTATCTCCATCATTTAATGTAACTGTTCCCAATCCACTATTTGTAAAATCATCATGGTTATATGAGAACATCCAGCCTGACATTGTATATTCAGCCTGAACAGTCAGTCCATTAATAGATTCCATATATGGTCCATATCCTGTATCTGTCAGAACATATGGAATATTGTTCTCCTTTAATGCCTTTTCGACAGCATCCACTGCAGTCGCTGCATCAACTTTTACTTCATCAAGGACAACACCATCAGAAGATGCTCCCTCAATTCCTGCATTTACTGCGGTATAATCATATATACCGACCTTAACAGTTCTTACTTTATCGATAGCTTCATTCAAATCATTATATAATTTTATAAATGCCTGTTCATCCTGTGTTGTCAGAACCTTTGAAAGAATACCGATAACAGGAGCAACACGATCAAGTAATTCTTTATCTGAAGCTCTGGAAACAGTCTCTGTTGTCAGTGCTTTTACCGCTGCTATATCAGAAGCAGCTACAAAAGCAGCCTGATCCTCAGTATATGTATTTCCTACCTCATTCGTACATGAATATACAGATCCGGATATTATCATATCCTCTGCCTCTCCTGCAAATGCTGTAACATCTGTTGTAGCACCGCTTCCTGTAACCGTTCCGGCACTGTAGCATCCTGTCATCTCTGTGCTGGCATTATTTGATTCTTTACCATTGAAGATACCTGCGATTCCTCCAACATACTCCTTACCGGAAATCTCACCTGCATTATAGCAGTTAATAATCTTGTCTCCAGGAGCAAATGCATTGTATTCATCATGAGTACCAAGAATACCACCCACTCTGTTCTTTGCTGTAATAGTACCATAGTTTGTACAATTCTTTATCGTAATATTGCAGCTGGACATGGATCCTAAAATACCACCTACAGTTCCACCATTCTCAGCTTTGATCGTACCATAGTTTACACAATTCTCTATTACTGAATTCGTTAAGCTGCTTGTATTACAATATCCTGCAATTCCACCAATATTAGCGTAAGAATTTGTTCCTGTGTATGTAATATTTACTTTAGAAACACAGTTTGAGATCAATGCCGGATTATCTTTTGTTCCCTGATTGAGATAACCAACAATCGCACCGGCAGCTGTCTTGGTAGCTATATAAATATTACCTTCTACTGTCAGGTTTCGTACCTGTCCCTTTTCCAGTCCAAAGATTCCTGAATAAGATGTATCATTCTGATACAGATTCTTAATCGTATGACCCTGTCCATCAAAAGAGCCCGCATAAATAGTATTAAAATCACCAATCGGAGTCCATTGATAACCTGCAAGATCAATGTCTGCCGTTAACACTACATCAATTGAAGCCTTCTTATTCACATTTACTTCATTTGCAAACCAGTAGAACTCAGCTCCGCTTCCGATCTGATATACACCATCAACCTGCTTTGGTTCTGTCTTTGTCGTTCCATCCCATGCAAGTTCAGAAGATGGAGTCAGGTACAACTTCTGCACAAGACCGCCTGTTGTATCCTCCGGAATCTCAAAAGATCCTTCTTTATACATATAACCTGCAGCCTTAATAGCATATGAATATGTTCTGCCCACAAGTCCCTTGAATGCGCCGTCTGTTACAGTTGTAACATTTCCTTTTTCATCCTTTACGCTGATTGTGTAATCTTTAATCTCATTCTGTGTCTTTCTGTCATTAACACTTAATGAAACATTTACAAATCCTGCATCTGCAAGCTTAAATTCCATCTTTGGAAGTCTGCCCATATATGCGGTACCTGTACCGGCTGCCATCTGCATAGGTTTTCCAACAGAATGTTTGATCTGTCTGTGTGAACCATAGACTGAACCAAATCCTGATTCAAGAAGACATCCGTCTAAAGTAAATGTATCCTCTGTATAATAAGTTGGAACAGTAACTGTTACTGTCTGTGCAGCCGGAGTAGCCGCATATGGATACTGAGTTGTCTTGCCCTTATATACATTACCCTCATCATCTGTCAGATAGATAGTACCATACATATTATATACACCTGCCAGTTTGTTAGCAGGAATATATGTACCATTATAAGAACGCTTTCCGTCTTCTGTTCTCTCACCATAGGAAATCACAATAGAATCACCTGCTGTAAGCTTATCCGCAGTTATATCATTTCCATCGGCATCTTTATAGGTATATGAAACCTCTACCTCTTTTGCACGAATTACCTGATAGGTACTAACTCCGTTCTTTGTAACTTTAACAACATTAGGACCTTCTGTCAGTCCTGCAATCGTATAGCTTCCATCCTCATTCTCTGTAATATCTTTTGCCGAGAAACCACCATATGTCAGTTTTCCACCAACGATCTCCGGACGAAGAACGGATACAGATACTCCGCTTTCCGGTGCAAATGTATACTCTGCACCTTCTGTTCCCTTCAGATAATAAAGAACATCAAGCTGTGAATCGATTCCGTCTGCTGCAGTTTTTGCCTTTTCTGAATTCTTTCCTTCGTTGATTGTCATATTGGTCTGAATGCCGGTTCCATCCTGATCAACAGTTACTACAACAACACCTGTATTTTCCGGCCAGATCGCACTGAAGTTTGTTCCGCCCATATTTTTGCTTGCCATATTGATCTCTGCATCATATGTTACCAGAAGAAGTGCTGTTCCTTCGGATTTCGCCTGAATCTCTGCGACCTCGGAATGGGCTCCCGGTGTAACTGAAATTACATCGTTGGAAGGGTTTCCATTTTCATCAATAACTGTATAATGGAAATCCGGTTCTGATATTTTAGAATTCATAAAGCTTTCAATCGCCTGCCAGTTACGGAAACATTCCAGACTATACTTCTCACCCTTCTTCATAGAAAGATATCCACGCTCATCTGATGTAAGATAAATATCTGCAACATCATACAGGTTCTTGGATAGATCATGATATACAGTATCCGGATTGTAGGAATCATCCCCAATATACATATCTGCTTTTGTAACTGTATAATCTGCATCCTGACTTGTTGAAACCCAGTTCCAGTAAGTTACACCGCCTGCACCGGATACACGATAATAATAAGTAGTACCACTTCCGAGATTATACTCATATGTATCATAACCTTCTTCGTCAGATTCTATCTTTGTACCTGTTTCATCTCTGTAAATATAATAGGTTGACAGGATTCCGACACGAAGCTCAGCTCCTTCCGGTACAGTAAATGTTACCTTTCTTGCTACCGGTGCGGATATAGAATATCCATAGGAACGGCTTGAAGTGATTGTATTGGATACCACTTTCGAAGCATAAGCTGACACATGCTCTCCTAAAGGTGTAACCGTCACCTCAACCATATCAGCAGCATAACAAAGTGCTGCATATCTCGCATAATCAGTTGCAGTTGCTGCCTGCATCAGTCCAAGAGACGCATGACGATCTACACTATCCGGTGACATAACCTTAGATGTGATTGTATAATCTTTGCCTTCTGTCCAGTATACCTTTGAACCGTCAACTGTGTCTGCATTTGTACAGGCAATTCCTGTTACGCTATATAATGTATATGACTGCTTAGCATCATTGGTAACAACCAGATCGATTGAACCCATATCTACCTTTTTATCATTCACTAATTTATAACCTGATAAACGATATGTTCCTTTTTCAAGTCCAACTGTATATACATGATTACTGTCCGGATGTCCAGCCGCCACTGTCTTTCCATCTGCATCTGTAAGAGTCATATATGGTGCATCGTTATTCATTTTGATTGATACAAGATTTCCGTTAAGTTTTTTGATTTTCAATTCCGCATCTGCAACATCATCTGCTGATGCATTCAGGTCTGTCATAACTGCCAGAAGCTCTGCATTTAATGATGCATCTTTGGCAATTTCTTCTTCATTCTCTGCATATAATGTATACAGATCAGTCTTATCCTGTGTTACATAATATGCCTCATTTCCTTCAAATCCACATCCAATATCTGCTCCATAACCGGCAAGTGTAAACTGCCAACGAAGAACATTGGTATTTGCTCCGGTTCCCTGGTCTACAAGATATGCTCCTGCACTTGTGTTGCAAGATACATTATCATCTGTGATCATCCAGCCTGACCATGATGTGTAATCAAATTCTCCGAGTCCGGAACCGGTTTTGTCATCCAGCTCCAGATCATTTCCATTGTTACGTGTCTTATATGCATCCAAGAGTGCTGTTGGAACTTTTACAGTTCCTTTATCAATGCCTTTGATATTTGCCAGATAAAAGTTGCTGTCATTGTAGGCACTTGATCCTGCAGGCTCTGTCTGAAGTCCTGCTTTCTTGAAAAATGCATAAGTTGCCTGTGAAACGGTCAATTTAGACAGATCAATGTCTATCCCTTCCTGTTTCCAGACATTTCCAATCTCTTCATAAGACATACGAGTCGGTGTGATATAAAATCCCTGTCCGATCGTAAAGCCCTCAAGAGACAGCACAACATATTTTGTGCTGTAATCGGTCGTACTTTCATCTTCTTCCGCTGCCGCAACATTCTGAATACCATAACCTGCATTTACTGCAAATGGCACGAATAAAACTGCGCACGCAAATAAAAACGAAAGCACCAGTGTCCTGATTCGTTTCATTTCGTAGATTCCTTTCTTTATAAATATGTAATTGTTGGTTCCAAGCAGGGGATTATTATTCTTCATCATCTGCTTTTCCCTCGCCCAAAAGCTGTATAGGCAATAATGTCTTACTGCCCATCTCCGCCGATCTGGTTCCTGTCTTATACAGGTGGCGGAAAAATCTCATGAAATCTGCGGGTATTCTGACTGAAAGGCTGATGCCTTAACACAGTAATGGCGGTTGCACCGGATTCTCACCGAATTTCCCCCTGATCAGATACGAAAAAGACTGCATCTGAGCAGATTCTATCATTATGAAATTTACATGCTTTATCTTAATTCCTGCCCTGCCAAATGTCAACAAATATCCTGTTATTTGCGTTATATTGTCATGTACTCCCTATTCTCTGCATAGATATGAATAACAGCGTATACCGGGTGATTTCCATGAAGCCAGCAAATGCCTCTATCCTAAGAAAAATCAATCGCAAACTTGTATTCGGTCTGATCTTCTTCTGTTCCTTATCGGTTCTCCTGCTTTTTTATTATAAGCCGGATACTTCTCCTGATACAGATAATCAGTCAGCGCCGGTTCCCGAAATAGTTCCTGATACTTCAGAGACAAATGATACGTCATCCAAATATATCATTACCCTGGACCCGGGACACGGCGGTTACGATCCGGGAAAGATCGGGTTAGATGGCTCTCAGGAAAAGAATATCAATCTCCGGATCACCCTTGCCCTAAAACAGAAACTGACCGACATGGGCTTTGTCGTCTATATGACCAGAGAGGATGACAGTTCCCTGAATACCAAGGCAACAGGAACGATGAAAACCTCAGACCTGAACCATCGTATTCAGATTGTTGCAGAACATCAGTCTGACCTGTTCATCAGTATCCACCAAAACAGTTTCACCGATCCTTCAGTACATGGTGCTCAGGTTTTCTATTTAACAGACTCAAAACAGGGGAAGCTGCTCGCCGAAAGTATCCACGGCTCGATTCAATCCAATATCGATCCCGATAATGAAAGACCTGTAAAAGGAAATGCCGAATACATGATCCTGAAAAAAAGCCCCTGTCCTGCCGTCATTGTTGAGTGCGGCTTCTTAAGTAACCCAGATGAATGTAAAGCACTTACTTCTGCCGATTATCAGGATGCCATGGCCGCTGCGATAGCTGAAGGTATCTGGTATTTTATAACAGAATACGGCGATACACTGACAGAATAGAAAAAAGGCAGGGACACCTTATATGCGCCCTGCCTTCAATTATTTTGTGCATGGTCATATCAGCAAATTTTTCTTTTTGTAATCTTCTACAAATTATCTGCTGATATCTATTTTGATTTATTTGGTTAAAGTTTCTTTCTTATATGGAAAATTGACTCTGTCTGCCCACCGATTCCCATGTGCATTCTTACATAATCAAACTGTGATGTGTGAATATTAATCATATCATGGACAACCCTTTAGGCATAAACAGCATTTGTCATATACAGATCATTAAACGGATATTCACAGGCATAAAAAAAACACCCGTGCCGAACCACATGAAAGGTTCATAAGATGTCTGTATTTATATTACCCTATCTGAAGCCGTTTGCCAACCCATTTTTTTAAAATTATGGTCAAACCGCAGTCAAATATATGAATTATGAACCCAATCTCCTTTTGTTACATAATTTATACTGTGGATATATCTTTATTCATTACACACAGATTTTTTATAAATTATTTCATATTTTTTCACATTATACCCTATTTACTTGTTCGTCAAATATGGTAAACTATAGGTGCGTTTTAATACACAATTGCATGACTTGTTTTCTACCCATCCGGGTAACTATCAGAAATGGGGTGATCCTATTGAAAATTGAACGCTTAAGTGAAAATCAGATCAGATGCACATTGAATAAAGCAGATTTAGCAGACAAACAATTAAAAATATCCGAACTCGCATATGGTTCTCCAAAGGCAAAGGAGCTGTTTCGCGAAATGATGCAGCAAGCATCCAACGAACTCGGATTTGAAGTTGATGATATACCTCTGATGATCGAGGCCATCCCAATCTCATCAGAATGCCTTATATTGATCGTAACCAAGGTTGAGGATCCGGAGGAATTAGATACCAGATTCTCAAGATTCACAAAAGATACGGATGCTGATGATACCGACTATGACGATGAAGAAGATGATTACGATGACGAAGATCTTACTTTTTCCTCCGATGACGACGATAACGTCATATCCGGTCAGATCAATATCGGAATCAACGGAGATTCTTCTCAGGTACCGGAAGCAATCTTTAATGCTCTGGAAGGCTTCGTAAACAGCTTATCAAGTATCGCAGGTAATAATGCAGAGATCACAACGAATTTTGATACCCCTGCATCCACTCCTGAATCAAAGGAAGAAGAAACACAGAAAGCCTTGACAAGACTTATCGTGTTTGATTCATTGAATACTGTGATCCAAGCCTCCAAGCAGATTGCTGGCTTTTATTTCAGTACCAACACATTATATAAGAATCCGGTAGATAAGCGCTTCTATCTTCTGTTCACAAACGACCAGAATACCATACCGGAATTCAATCGTGTCTGCTATATACTTGGTGAATACGGTTCATCTCAAAAGATGACGTCAGCGACACCTTATCATTTCAAAGAACATTATAAGATGGTTATTGAAGATGAGGCAGTACAGACACTGTCTGCTCTATAAATATTTATTCAAGGGAAGCTTGATTCCTGTATATTTTTACAATTGAAAAGATTCAGATACAGCATTTTCTGTTACATCCGAATTTCTGTACAAAAAAAGAACCATTCCTGTCAATACTCTTTCGGGAATGGTTTCTTTTTTACAGATCTGCTGCTCGGGCTGTTACAAATCACTATGCCTGCTGCTCCTCTTTCTTTGCAAGATAATCATTAATCTCAACTTCCAGCTCTGCAGCATCTAAACCGTGAACGGCTGCTGCTTCCTCTAATGTCTCTCCTGCTGCTGCAAGGCATCCGATACAATGCATACCTGCCGCCATAAGAATTGCAGCATTTCCTGCATCTACCGCTAAAATATCATTTATAAGCATATCTTTACTGATCTTTGCCATGTGGATATTTCCTCCTGTTTCCTGTATTCTTCATTGATTTTATGACATTTTTCGATTCCAAAAATATCTTCATTATTATAGTATACACAATTTTAATTGTCTATCCTTTTATATGAAAAAAAACTAGGCAAACTCAAGTTAGCACAGACTAATTTTTTACAAATCACTTCATTTCACTTGATATAAAAAACTTTTTGATTTAGAATAGGTAACGAGATGTGATTATTATTACTAAAAGGAGGACAATCATATGGCATTCGTAATTGGTGATTCATGTATCGGTTGTGGTTCATGTGCAGGTTCATGCCCAGTTGGAGCTATTAGCGATAACGGTGGTGTTTTCGTTATTGATGGTTCACAGTGCATTTCATGTGGCGCATGTGCAGGTTCATGTCCTGTTGGAACAATTTCAGAGGAGTAATATCCACACAGAACGTTGTTATCATAATATAGAAAAGCTGCCGGAATCGGCAGCTTTTCTTTTTATTTTATATACGGCAGAACTCAAACCTTTTGTGTAATGTCTTTGACCCCTTCTGTATATCTTTTCAATTCTACTCCTGAACATAGGAATAAAGTTCATTATTTCCCTTACTCATAGAGGCTTCATATTCTTTTCTTGACACCCGCACTTCTTCATCCAGTACAGGATCATAGTATCTGACCGCCTCACTGTTATAGCTGACGATCAATACATACCTTCCGTCATTTATCCTGCTGATAACCGGAATACCCCTGCCGATATATCCAAATACAAGATCTAATGAAATACCGGAGATATCTGCACCCGGATATTTACCGAGTACAGTGAGTGTCTCTACCGGATCTGTATACGATGCCTTCATCTCATCGTATGTCAGATCTGTAACGCCCTCATAGATCAGTGTCATATAAACGCAATCCCAAATGGAAGCTTCCACACTTTTTGAGCTCTGATGATAGATTGACGATGCAATCGTATTATACTCCTGTGTCTCTGACTGTCTGTACACGACTTCGCCATCTTTGGATACTACGATACCCGATATCTTTGTTGCCCGATTGATTGCATCTCCTGCCTTATCATAAATACCTGTCAGCCCCAGGTTATCATATACCATATATCCTGCATACTCATCTTCAACTGTAATAAGCATATCTGAGGAACGATTCGTTACAGTATTCTTCGTTATATTCAGATATGGCACATATGTCAGATAAATATTCGATGGAACCGTAAAATAAAGCTTTGATATACCACCGGATGAACTTCTTGTCACAGTCTGTATTCTTGCTACAGCATCATCTTCTTTGAAAGTGATGAAATCATCGTCTGTCTGCTTAAAATTTTCTCCTGACTTCACTCCTCTGGTCATATAGATCAGATTATCTTCAATCCGAACATCTACAATATAAGTATCGCCCTTTTCGTACTCTTTGATCTGTTCTCCATTTTCATCCACAATAAACAATTTATAAGACGGTATCTTGCTGTATACAGATTCTGCCAGTCCCGCCTTTGCAAATGATTCCTGATCCAACTGCATAGAATTATCTGCCACATCACAGATTCCATAAATCATATCTGAATTCTTAAAGCCATAACATATCAGACTCTTACCTGCACCGGAATCAAAAGTATATGTCTGTCCGGTTTTCAGATTCACCATTGTAAGAACGGAATTATCCGTACTGTTATCAGAACTGTCATATGCGATCACTTCCATATTATCTGATACATATACATGATCGAGTGATACCTGATCTATAAAATAAGATAACTGTTTCTGATCCACATTAATGCAATTCACTTTATTTCCAAGCATAAAATAAAAGTTAGTACCATCATAATAGGTAAGTCTGGATACTTCATCCTTCATTGCTGCATATGGCTCATTGCATTCAGCAAATACCAGTTCAGTCACTTCCATAGTTGCAGCATCATAAGAACACAGACTGATTCCAAGCTTGCCTTCATGTGCGCCACGGTTCATATAACCATATACCGCAAACTTGATATTTCCATCATCATCCATCGATATAATGTTAATATTATAATGATCATATGTGTTTCGAACATTCTCTACATCATCCATCCAGAAACCAAATACCATAGATATCTGATTTTCAGAATAATTATACAACCACAATTGTCCATTTCTTACAAATGCGATTTTCTTATTATCTGAACTGTATTTGTAGTCTAATTTCTTATCCAGAACAATACCGATCTCATAGACATTATTCTTATTATCGACACCGGTTCTGTTGAAATATTCATCCACATACCGGTCAAAGTTCATAACCGAGATCGTACCCTCATCAGCAGATGCTTCGCCATCTCCGGAGCCTGTATCTCCGGTTGAGTCCTCTGCTCCGGCACCAGTCATATCACCGGTTTCCGCACCGACTGTCGTGTCATCCGGCTGCAGTTCTTTGTAACTCACACGATAGTATTCCCTGATAGAGTAATAATCTGTTTCTCCGTTTGAATCCTCTGTCATCGTTACATAGTCTAATTCGATCACGGCATAATTTACATCAATCTCTTTAATCTGTGGAATGATCGATGTAATACGAATCGGGTTCATTCCGCTCCAGATCAGATCCTTATAACTGCTGTTCAGATTCATATGTCCCATAGATACGCTATCATCATCTTGTCCTTTATATGCCTGCATATACGGATAGATCAGGGATGCTTCTTCATAAGTATCAAACTCAAATGTTGCAGCATTGAATTTCTGTACAAAATCAAGAAGCTCATCTGCGTGATAATTATCATTGATCACAATTCTTGTATAATATCGAACCGTTTCTTCATCCTTTCCGTCAAGCTTGAATACAAGCATATATTCTGTATCCGGCTTTATATCCATACGAATCTCGATATCAAACATCTGATAGCCGTTTTCTTCCCCATCCGATTCAAGATCACCATTCTCGATCAATGAGTCACCCGATATCGATCGAAGCTCATAGCTATAATCTTTTGCATAACCATTCTTATCATCTACTGCAAGCCGCACCTTCTTATCATCTGTAACCGGGGTAATGCAGTCTCTGAACAGAGTGGTATCAACTACCGTTGTATAACCATGAAGGCAGTTAATATATCTGCCCTCATAGTCTACATATACTAAAGGCAATGTGGCATTCTCCATTTCCATTGCCAGATTCTTATATTGTCTATTCTGAAATTTATCAACTAAAAAAATAGTAATCACAAAGAAAACTGCCATTACTATTATTCTCATAATAAGTGTTCCTATTTTCTTCACAGGTAAAATCGTCTCCTACATCTTCTGTAGCGCTCACGTCTACAGTAAAATTCATTACAGATCAATGTTTCTATCAAATTACGCATCATACAGTTACCACAACCATTTCCCCTCGGTACATACGGAGGTTCTGATGGTGCCGCTTCCATATCCAAGTGGATATCAATATCCCGATCGGGAAGTTCCGCATAGACATCTCTTGCTATTTTACGGATAACCTCTGCATCCGGATATTCCGCAAACATCGGACTTCCGGCATATTCCAATTTATCACATTCTTCTTCTACCATTGCACTGATGCGCCGTACCCGTTCAGGGTACATCTCTTTCAGATATGCCCAGTCCTTTTCCGCACGGCTGAGATCTTCATTTGGATCATCCGGCAGGAGCAGACCTGACATACCTCTTGTCAGACTATATACATTTCCATTCTTTATCAATCCTCTTATATTCGTATCCTTACCGTCATATGGAATGTATTTGAATTCGTTCTGCATACAAATCTCCCTGTCTACAATCTTAATTACTATTAGTATATATGCAGACAGAGAGACTTATGTTACTGAAAAACTGTTTTTCTCTGAATTTAATCGCCAAATGAGATTCCAAGCGTTTTTGCCGCCAGTACAATATCGTCATCCGGAGATACATATTTGAGCTTTCCTGCTGATTCTGATAATGGAATAGCAGTTACCATATTATCCTTGAATACAACGAGCTTTCCGAAATCCTTTGCCTTGATCAGCTCCGCAGCCTTTGCACCGAATCTGGATGAGATCACTCTGTCATATGGGCATGGGCTTCCACCTCTCTGTGTATGACCGGGAATCGCGATACGGATATCCTGTGTTGTGAACTCCTTAAGCTTGTCTGCCATCTCATATGCAACAGATGGATACGGAGAATTTGCGATTACTTCCTTTCTCTTTTTCTTTGGAAGCTCAGCAACCTCTTTGGAGATTGCTCCTTCTGCTACTGCAACGATAGTAAAGCCTTTATTGTTCTTCGTTCTCTTATCGATTGCTTCATATACTTTCTTGATATCATATGGGATCTCAGGGATCAGGATAACATCTGCGCCGCCCGCAATGCCTGCATGTAATGTGATCCATCCAACCTTGTGACCCATAATCTCTACAATAAAGATACGATTATGGGATGCTGCTGTCGTATGAATACAGTCAATCGTCTGTGTTGCCACATCAACAGCACTCTGGAAACCAAATGTCATATCGGTTCCCCAAAGATCATTATCGATCGTCTTTGGAAGACCGATTACATTTAAACCTTCCTCGCTTAACAGATTTGCTGTCTTCTGCGAACCATTTCCTCCTAATACACACAGACAATCCAGCTTCAGCTTCTTGTATGTGTCCTTCATGGATTTCACCTTATCAAGACCATCCTCTGTCGGTTCTCCCATAAGTTTAAATGGCTGTCTGGAACTACCAAGAATCGTTCCACCCTTTGTCATAATGCCTGAGAAATCATCCGGCTGCATCTTGATATACTGTGCTCTCATCAAGCCCTTATATCCATTCAGGAAACCATAAATCTCTACTTCATCAAATAACTCGTACAAACCCTTTGCTACACCACGCATGGTTGCATTCAGTGCCTGACAATCGCCGCCACTGGTAAGTAATCCAACTCGCAACATTCCTAAACACCTCTTTCGTCTTTTATATGTAAAACATTATTTAATTGTCCCTATAAATATACTCTGCCTTCTAATGCCCGAAGAAGCGTCACTTCATCAATGCATTCCAGATCTCCGCCTACCGGTACACCACTGGCTATCCTGCTCACTTTGATGCCTGCCGGCTTGACCAGCTTCGATATATACATCGCCGTTGCTTCACCTTCCGGTCCCGATCCTGTTGCAATGATCAGTTCATCTACATCTCCCTGTAACCGCTTCATCAATTCTGCGATCTTGATATCTGCCGGTCCGATTCCCAGAGATGGATTGATCACTCCATGCAGTACATGATACACACCATCATACTGATTCGTTCGTTCATATGCTGCCAGATCCCTCGGAGTCTCAACAACCATGATCACCTTATGGTTTCGATTTGCCGATCTACAGATCGGACAGAGATCACTGTCGGTAATCGTATAACAGTTATTGCAGTATCTTATCTTCTTCTTTGCATTTACGATTGAATCTGCCAGTGCCTGCACACGTTCCTCCGGCATACTGATTATGTGGAATGCCAGTCTCTGTGCTGTCTTTGCTCCGATACCCGGAAGTCTGCCAAGTTCTTCGATCAGACGGTTTACTTCACCACCATATATATCCATTAGAACGGTAAGCCTCCAAGACCCATACCGCCGGAAATCTTATTCATATTCTCCTGATAATCTTCATCCTGCATACGGAATGCTTCATTGACAGCAGAAATGATCAGATCCTCTAATGTCTCGATATCATCAGGATCAACAACTTCAGGATCCAGCTTGATCTCCATTAATTCCTTCTTACCGGAAACCTTTGCTGTAACAACTCCGCCACCTACAGAAGATTCATATATCTTGTCTTCTAATTCCTTGGTAGTTGTCTCCATCTGTTTCTGCATTCTCTGTGCCTGTTTCATTAAGTTGTTCATGTTACCAGGCATCATACCCATATTATAGCCGCCTCTTTTAGCCATTTTATATGTCCTCCTTGATTCTTAACTCTTTTTTATGTTTTTATTCATACTGAATAGCAAAATTGATTTTCGTAAGATCATTCGCCTCGATCTCCTGTGCTGCATCACTGTTCTTTGAGACAACCTTCAACTCGATCTTTACCTGTCTTCCGGTCACTTTCTCTATATGCTCCCGTAATGCTGCCATTCGTTCTTTTCCTTCAAAATAAGCGATTGCCTGCTTATTATCTTCATTCTGAACATATGCCAGATACAGACCATCCTTGGCTTCATTAATATTGATCCTTGCTTTCTCCAAAAATTTCTTCGTAATATTCTGATATCCATCCATGATGATATCCCATTGCTCTACGAACTCTCTTAATTCATTATAATTCGCTTCCGGCAGTTCTTTCTTCAGCTGTTCTGACAGTTTCTTCGATGCTGCTTCTATATCTGCTTCTCCCATTGCAGGTGCATTTCCTATCTGCATTCCTTCCTGCTTCAGTCTTGTGCAGATCTGATCCAACAATTCCTGTGATACTGCTCCGGCACCCTGCACTGTTGCTCCTGCCGATGCTGTAACACCTTCTGATACCGAGCTTCCTATACCATTGTTCCCGGCAACCACTAATCCGGCAGATCCACTCTCTAACTTCTGTTCCAGAACTCGGACCCGGTCAAGCAGTGCACTGTAATCTGTCTCCATCTCCGGTTTGCATAATTTGATCACTGCAAGCTCCAGAACGATACGCTTCTGAACCGCATATTTGATATTTGCCGATGTATCCGAGAATATATTGATATAACGAATGAGTGCATCCGTATCGATCTGTGCTGCAAGCTGTCTTAACCGCTCCAGATTCTCTGCTGACATATCAAGCTTCTGATCTGCCTCCGGTGAAACCTTCACCAACAGTACATTTCGAAGAAACCATGTGAATTCTGATACAAACCGGGACAGCTCACGTCCCTGCCATACGACCTCATCTACCAGATCGATCGCACCGACAACATCAAGCTTTATCACACATTCAAGCAATCTGGCAAATACATCGATATCGACTGCACCGATCGTATCCAGAACATTCTCGTATGTCAGTTCTTTGCCTATATTAAAGGCTATACACTGATCCAGAATACTAAGTGCATCTCGCATAGAGCCATCCGCCGCTTTGGCGATATAATCAACTGCTTTCTTCTCAGCTTCGATCTGCTCTCTGCCAAGCAGCTCCATCAGACGATCACTGATCGTTTCTACTGAAATCCTGCGAAATTCATACTTCTGACATCTTGATGATATCGTAATCGGAATCTTATGTGATTCTGTTGTTGCCAATATAAAGATGACATAAGCCGGTGGTTCCTCCAACGTCTTTAACAGAGCATTAAACGCTCCCTGTGTCAGCATATGAACCTCATCGATGATGTATACCTTATATTTTCCTTCCGATGGAGAATACTGAACTTCCTCACGGATCTGTCTGATATTATCTACACCATTGTTAGATGCCGCATCAATCTCGATCACATTCATGGATGATCCATCTGCGATCGCACGACATGCCGTACACTCATTACATGGACTGCCATTTATCGGATGCTCACAGTTTACTGCCTTTGCAAATAACTTAGCTATGGATGTCTTTCCGGTTCCTCTGGTTCCACAGAACAGAAATGCATGTCCGATCCTGTTATTTATGATCTGATTTTTAAGTGTCGTTACAACATGATCCTGACCCTTTACTTCTTCGAAAGTATCCGGTCTCCATTTTCGATATAATGCCATATATGACATGACGATTTCCTCCAAAATACAACTAAAGATATTATATCCGAAATGGTGATTGATAGCAATTATTAGTTTTCAAGGTGCTGGGCTTTTTCTATCCTATTTATTTTCGTTTCTTATTTCCGTTTCTACAGATCAATAATATCATGGCTGCCAAAAGAGCAGCTCCTGCTCCGATACAGGCAATCAATAAGAGGCTGGTCTGATCACCTGTCTTCGGGGGTTCTGATTCATGTATCTGTTCGGTCGTCTGAGTCGTCAATTCTGCAGTAAGCTCTTCCGTATCTTCAGTGGTTGCTTCCGTGGTATTCTCAGTTGTTATTTCGGTGCTGTTTTCGGTTGTAATTTCAGTACTGTTCTCCGTCGTTACCTCAGTACTGTTTTCGGTTGTTATCTCGGTTGTATCCTCGGTTGTATCCTCGGTCGTTGTCTCGGTTGTATTCTCGGTCGTTGTCTCGGTTGTATCCTCGGTTGTCGTCTCCGTCGTTGTTTCTACTGAAAGTATCGTCTGTCTTACTTTTTCTTCCGGATGCTCCGGTGTAAGGTGCTTATAATATATTACAGGATCAAGCGCAAAGCCTTCCGATTCCCTCACCTCCACAACCGCATACCATCCAAACGGAAGTCCTGAAAATACGCATTCTTCCTGATCTGCTGAAATCGCAACCAGACTGTCATCCGGCATACGAAATTGATTTTCCACACCACAGGAATTTAAAATCTCCGGAATTCCAATTGCTGTCAATGTCTCATTATTCGTCTGTTGTCTGAGTTTCGTCGTAAAGGTTCCGACTTTATACCGTTCATCATACGGCTGATTTTTGCCGATTACCATATATACCTCATATACAGCACCCTCAAGTGAGAAACGGGTATCATGGTCTGTTATCTCCGGAGCTTCGCTTACTTTTTCAAGCCTTAATTCTCCGGTCTTAGCCGTATCCGCTACGGTTATCTCATACCGATAACTGCCCTCATCGTTTGGATCACGATTCTCTAAGGACATATCTACTTTTTGAGGTGTCAAATTTTTCTCAAAATATGCATTTCCCGAAATTTCGACCAGATAATAGATACCAGCCGGTAGTCCGTCTAATGTATATTCATCCTTCCTCGTAAGAGCAATCGTTGCTCCGTCGGTCGGGGCAAATCCTTTATTTATATCTGTCACCTTGCCCTTTCCATCCTCCTGTATCTCAAATTCTCCTGCATATCGAGCATCCTCCACAGAGCAACCTCCTGTCACATCCGCCATATATAAACGATAACGGATTCCTGCAAAAGAATACTCGGATGAGTGTGCGGCATATAACTGATCGGTCGTTTTATTCACCGATAAATTAATCTTAGAATTATGAACCTGAAATTCGTACTCCGAACTTTGCGTTGTAATCTCATGATAAACAGCTTGTGCCGGACGGAATCCTCGTTCCGTTGCACTCACAGCATCCTCCACCAGCACATACCAGCCAAGCGGAAGATCATAAATATCCCGACATAATGACTGGTCAATGTCTTCGCCCTTATAATCACTCTTTATTCCAAGTGTTATTGCCTCAGATGTCAGACTGACAGGTATTCCTTTTCCCTGTGCATTTACCATATACTCGCCTATTAATATAGAACTTCCTTCTGCATCGTAGGCAGTCTTATCATTCGGAACTTTATATAGTCTGAATCGAACTCCCTTCGTCTGTGATATATCTCCAAAATATGTCTTTATCAGGCGCAATTTTCCCTTTTCCATATCTTCGCTGACAGATGCATCCACCTGAAATGTGCTGTTCTTTTTTAATGTAAAACTCTTAACTTCCGAATCAACCCGATAGCCTGTATGAACGATTCCCGCGGTATCGTATGGATAGACATTTGCATCCAGATAGCCATAGGTATTTCCTTTTGCCGCATACCATCTCGCTTTACCGTCTCCGGTATAAACGGTATCCCGTTCTCTGTAATAATAAGTATACGAACTGTCCTTTTCCAGATTCAACTTTGTCCAGTAGTATATGCATGGCGTATATTTATACTTTGTTATATAGTGTTGTCTTGCCGCTTCACTGTCAAATACTACATTTGCACCATCCTTATCCTGATATGCCTTTCCATCATAAGATACAACTATGTTTGAACCCGCTTTGTCCGTACAAGCTTTGTCAGAATAGATAGTATAGCGGATTCCTGCCATATTATAATAAGGTTCATCTGACGGAAGCCTGACGGCTGCCGGATTTACCGGATTCTTTTCTACTGTAAATGAACCATCTGTCAGACTTTTTCCCCAGTCAACAGTCATCGCAAATGTATATTCATATAAAACACCTGCAAAGCACGACTGAATCTTTTTATTATCCGGCACTACCGCATATGTAGTAAATCCATCCTTCTCAGCTGCTGTCTTTGCTATCTTAGTGTTTCCCGACGTCTGAATATCTGCTGTAAACAGGAATCGATCTCCCGCTTTTAACCGCACTGTACTTCCACCTGTACAGGCTTTCCATTTGCTGTCTTTTACCGTATCATTCCATGTCACACATATCCAGAATGTCACGCCCTGACCGGAAGGAACTTTTACTGAAAAACCGTTCTCTGTTCCTCCTGACACCTGGATAACCTCCGTTCTTTTCTTCCGCTTCTGTTCAGGGGTATTATCACTGACATAAGCTGTTTCTGTTGTGCTCATATTATATGTATACTTCAATCTATTTTCTGCTGATGTCGGTGCAATATTCGTTACTACCGGACCGGGAAGCTTCCCGCCGATCATCAACTCTGCCTGTGCTCGCGTCAGCGGAGATGTCCCACTTATCGTCGCATCAGAATGACGGATTGAATTTAAAAGATTTTGAATAACAGTCTGTGACTTCTTCTCTTTATATCCCTGATATAATGCTTTTCGAATATTGCTATTCAACATGCTTCCATTATGTGCATACTGATCTGCCGCATCGTCACTATAAACGGCTGCTCTTGTTCCCCTGCGATGAACACCATCTGCCAGCGTCTCACCATACCACGGCATCTGTGCATCTTTGTCCCCACAATATACAGAAAACAGTTTGCTATAAGTATTGCCCTTATATCGTAATATTCGGTAATCCTTACAGCTGTTTTCTGCTTTCATTCTTCCAAGCCTGTATTCTTCTATGTCTGATTCTATGAGCTCCGGTAACGCCTGTACCGCTAACGCCATCTCAGCGGTTTCACCCGTTGTACTATCAGCCGTTTCCATAGCATCACTGCCTGTTGCAATAACTATCTGTCTTAGTGTCAAACCACCACCGGCAAAACTACCCAGCATTTCTGATCTGCCAAATGCATAAATCGACAAACATATACATACCAATACCACACATATTATGCCTGTTATCACCCGTCTTCTCCGGTTCCTCCGTCTTCTCCGTTTTCTTTCTTCTTTTTCAAACTTCATAGCGTCATCATTTCCTCCTCGTCTGTATAATTAATCGTCCCGAATCAACACACCCGAAACTCATAGCGTTCGCTTCCAAATGAAACCTCATCACCGGGGAATAACAATACCGGATATCCCTTCTTCAATGGATAATCATTGACACATGTTCCATTTGTTGACTCAATATCTTCCAATATAAAATTTGCATCTGCATAAGCAAGCTTCGCATGAACCCGGCTGATACTCTCACCATGTAGTCGGCAGTCTGCCATATCTCCTCTGCCGATCAACGCCGGAATCCGGGTCACATACACCATTTCCGGCTGAGAACTATAACCGGAAAGTGAGACGAACATCCCATACGGCTGTCCGGTATTTAACACCTGTGTATCCGCTGCATTTTCGTCCGTACATATCTCGCACGATTTATCAAATAATCGTAGCTTCTCTACATCGCTCTCAATTTCATCGTCCGTAATGTCTTCTGTTTTCTGTTCTCTAAAAGCTGTATGCTGCAAAGGTTCTTTCGGGTATTCTTCGTATATCCTGTTATCTTCTGTCCGTTTATCAAGCTCTATATATGCCAGCAATTCCACAGCCAGCAATATGCATATGCCTAATAACGGCTTCGTATGTTCCACCCGTCCATATCTTCGACATTGCAAATAAGCCATTATGACCCCAGCTAAAAACGTCAGAATCATACCACCTATAATCAAGCTCTTATATATATTCCATTGATGTCGCATACTGATTCCCGCCCTGCTTCCTAAGTCGCTCAGGCTACTCTTTTCGATACTTACCTGATCTTCCGATTCCGAATCTTCCCTGCTCATATTCCAGACAGCTTCCATATCCCTGCAAACATCATCTATCTGAGATCCGCCCCCTTTTTTCTCTGCATATCCGATTCCCGACATTTGAAAGGAACCATCACATGATAAGATCCGATCAAGTTCTGTCCCTAACTCTTCCGGATCAACATATTCTTCGACTATTTTCTGATACAGATCATACACTTTATCTGCCTGAACCCGATTCGTATGATCCATTCTACCAAGGTACTGTTCCATCAATACCCGCATCTGCATCCGCACACTTATCTGATATCCCGGCAGATAAGTAAAAACAAATTGTTTCTTATGGTTATCAAAAAATATGTATTCTTCCTGTAGAACCAGATCGTTCATCACCAGCAGATAACGTCTGAGTTCCCATATTACATGAAACACCGCCTGAAATACCCGCATGATTTCCTCCGGTGAAATCGACATAGATGCATACGAAGGATCCGAAGTCGGCTGTGCCGGCATGGATGCAAATGCTGCATCCATATCCATCATACCGGCCACATATTCTGTAAGACCGCTTACCTTATAACAGGGATACCCCTCACCATCTATATAGCGAAGACGCATATCGAGAATACCGCTTATATGATTTCTCTGTAACATCTCCATCTCATATGATGGCTGACATACAACATCAGATAACAACATATATACATCAAATCCATCTGTGTCATAATTCTTTTCCATATAGCTGCCACCTCCTGAGATTATTCCCTGTATCCCGGATCTCCTCCTCCAGTTTGATTTTATTCTGACTGACTTTTTTATTGATCAGCAGTCCTATGCCCAGATGGTTTTCCTCATATTTCACAACAGTCTTTCGTTTTCCTACAGAATAGAACAGACTTCTGCTGCCCTTATCCCCAGACACACTGACCTCCAATTCATCCAGATTATTCATACATTCTGATAATGACTGAAATATCTGTTGTTCCAGTATCTCATCTTCTGTACCAGCCTGCCCGGCTATATAGCTTTCTTTATTGTATGTAATGGCATACGCTTCTCCCCGCGCAGCTGCCCGGTTGATCTGCATGAACATCATATTAATTGCAATAAATACAATAGTGATAACGATCGGCATAAGCACACACATTTCAACTATGATCGAACCGGCGTCACCCTTTATACGCTCATACGGCCTGTTATTCTCTATAACCATACTTCCATATTCATACGCCTTGTCAGTCTTCATAGCCATACATTGAGTTTTTCTGCCCTTCTCCATATTCATATCCCCTTTCTGTCTTCTATCTGCCACATTCAGAGCAATAGGGAAGCCCAGTCACATCCGACCTGCGAACCCTTGTCACCGTACGTTTCAGTCCTGAACACCCTATCGATAGATGATAACGGTCACCCGTCTCTGTCATATACACCGCAGAATCTGCATGTTTTCCCTCTGCACATAATTCGCAGGGAGATAGCGAATCCTGTATCTGCTCCAACTCTGTCTGTCGAATCGTCAGTCGGATATGATAACAGTTTCTGCTGGTATGGCAGACATCACCTGTCTCTGCAATATATACATAACTGTCATCGTTATCTGCTCCGTCCAAGATCAGACCCACATATGCTTTCTGGCAAATCTGCTCAGAAACCTTCCACCTGATTATTCCGATAAATGGAATCTCCTGCTGCAAGCCATACTCAAGCCGCAGATAGATGCATCCATCAGTCGTATCGTAATCCGCCTGACTTATCCGTATCCCGCTACTTCCACCTGTTACATATCGGTCAACCAAATCCGCATCATCTATATAGGTATGAAGCACTATCCCTGCTGTAACAGCGTCTAAGCTCGCGTCAGCTTCTGAATCTGTCAGTTCCATATATTTGGTCTCTGCCATATACTGTGCAGTCTCCTGCATCGCTTCATATACAAGCATTCTGGTCTGAAGGAGATTCCCAATCTGGAAGCAGGCAAATGCTGCCAATAAAAACAGCGGTAACACCAGCATGGCTTCTAATGTTGCACTTCCCCGATTTCCTGTTTGTTTCTGATCTAAAGGGATGGTCTTATACACTCTCTTTGCCCTGCGCATGGCACCAAAATCTAACTTTCCGTGGAGAGACGGGGACATTATACATACAATTATTCTTTTTACGTGTATCACTACCATATTAACCATGCCGCCTGACAAGCAAGAGAGCATATAACACCACCCCTTATCTTACTTTGTAGTAGTTTTTTCAGACCCTCTCCAAGGTCCAAACGATCACCAAATGTCACAAGACATTACTATCTTGTTCCAATCCTGATACGACATATCTCTGCAAACATCTTGATTCAACATATCTCTGGCAATTATCTCTGTCCCTGATATGAAGCCTCTATAGCAATGCTGAAATTTGTCCCGTGCTTCCGGATATCAAGGTCTGCCGTGTATGCACAGATACAGTCTCTCATCAAAAACTCCGGCTGTTTTTCCCTTACAACCATCTGCATAACATCACACATGCGCTCATATATGACATCTCCTTTTTCTGCCAGAAACAGGAATAAAAATGTCCGGTAATCAACACCATCCGCACCTGAATAATCCATCCGATCAAGTTCAGTAAGCTTTCCGATACTGTCAAAATCTACAGTCCACTCCGCGCCTGTCTTTACAAGCGGAATCTTATGGCCTGCAAGTAACGAGCGAATCTCCACCAATGTCTCCGCATAAGACAGACATGCCACTAACAGATATTTGGCGGCTCCATATGTAATTCCCGGTGCAAGTGATAATGTAAGTGCTATACTATCGATCTCTGCCATCTTCTCCGGGTCAGTCAATAATACCGCCATATTAACAGGCATCCTGTGAAGCACTATCCGGTTTACAACGGCCTGCAGGTTATCATAATCATTATCCCGGCCTGCGATCAGGTACTCGACTTCGCATTGCAACGGATGTCCCTTTCCATCGGTTCTTGTAAAATAATCAAAGCACGTCAACCCATATAGCAGTTCTTTCCCTGCATCTGTCATCTCCGACAGACCATTTCCGGCTTCTCCACTCTCGGATGAGCCGCTTCGGGTCATCTTCTGCATATCTGCTTCCAGACGATCAATATCCTCAAATGAAGTATCCACGCTGCAATCATCCTCACCATCTGCACGATCCTGTCTGCTGTCCGAATCCTTTTGTCCGGTATGGGACGGAAGCTCGCTCATTTCTATCTTCACACCTGATACACCGGAATTCTCCGGAAGTACCAGATCAAGCAATCCATGCTTCATCTCTCTTTGTAATACTTTTCTTGGATCTTCACCTTGCCAGTCACCGGATTTCTCACTTTCTTCCAGCTTCCCTGTTGCAATCTCCTGTGCCATAGTCTCAGCCGAACGATCATCCAACCGCATCCATTCTCCAATATCCTTTACTGCCTTTACCTGTAAATACAAAGTCATATAATCGCGGATCTGCTCTCTTAGCAGCGCACAATGTGAATCCATCACAGATTTCATTCCGGTAAGACTGACATCTTGTATCTGAAATCCATATGACGAAAGTGTATAATCCAGATAACGAAGCATTCTGTCTTCCAACGCTCCCTCTCCTCTGCCTGCATACGTTTTATCCAGCAAAAGCACATGATATTCCTCAAATATCTGCTCCTGATAATCGGCTTTGATATGCTCGGAGGCTCCTTTCGCAGCCTCCGATACCCTTGCTCTGTCCATATGAAATTCAACCACTCCGATAGCCGCAAGGAACAAAACCAGAAGACTTATCAGTATCAGACTGAGAAATACTGTGATCTGTCCCTGATTTCTCATTCTGACCTCCTTATCAATAGATCTTCTTTGCACTCTTACCGATTGATTTCCATATGTTATTTACAAGCGTCGTAATCTTGTTCTGAAAGATCAGAACCATTGCGATCAACACAACTGTGATCAGCAAAATCTCTACAACACCCATTCCACTTTCATCTGTTAAAAAACGTTTTACATTCTTCATAGCTCTCTTAGGTTCCGGTTTATCCGGCACCCTTCCTCCTTCTCTTTTATTTCATTACTTAACTTATTTTTTCGTTTTGAACTTTCTGCTCCGACATTATTTAAAGTCCCGACAATATTGATCCAATTATGGTATTCTTTAAAATCCCATCAGTGCAGGCGCTATCACGATAATCATTACAACGCCCAGCTGTAATATCATAGGAAACAACAGTCGGGTTCCTGCCTCCTCTCCTTTCTTCTTTGCAAGTTCCCGTTTCAACTGAAGTGCTGACAGCTCTTCCTCTGCAAGCATATTCAGGATATCTCTTGTACCTTTTCTGATATTCTGAGAAAGCAGCGTCATCATCTTCAAATAGACCGGAAGCTCCAGTCGATTTCCCAATCTGTAATACCCTTCTGTCTCCGGTATGCCTGATCGGATCTCATTTAATGTATAATTGATCTCCTCCGAAAGGATACGACTATCCGTCATAGTAACGATCTTTAGAAGTGCTCCTTTTACTGTCAGACCCGCTCCCATATACAATGACAACAGATCGACAAATGATGGATATGCCTGCATCAGTTCCTGATTCCGCTTCTGTCCTGCCTTATGCAGATCAGAATATCCTTTGCAAACCAGAAGAACACCAATGCTTACACATAATAAGAACACTATAAATGGCAAAGGAATACTCTTTTTTGTCGTAATAGCATATCCGTCCAACTCAGCCGGAAGCTCTAACTGCCGGCTGTCATTTGACTGAAGCTGCATAAATCGGATCTGCTCTTTCAGCTGATCTATAACCTGTTCCGTCTTCGTCTTTTCTTTCCCGGTTATACGAATCGGATACTGCCTTACCGCCTGAAAATCCTCATACGATAACGTCGCCGTCAGATTGACCAGAACCGGCTCCGGATAATCACCATCCAGAATCGCACCCTTAAAATCCACACAGTCATCACGGTCTATCTCCCACGAAACATCAAGTCCAAGGTCTTCGATCTCATCAATCAGGTTCAGATCCTTCTTCACCTGATCTGCGCTCTCATTTTCTCCCAGATACACTGAATCCAGATATTCAAATCCCGCATCAAATGCCTGCTCTATGCTGTCGGCATCATACATGACCGGAAGTACCGCAACATGAAAATGTTTCTGTTCTCCATCGATCTCTGTCTGCAATTCCATACTGCTCTCATCTCCTCCATATGAGTCGCGATCCAGCACCACCTTTCGTTCCTGATTGAATTCTTTAACCCCTGCGGCAATCATCAGAACTACCATTAAGATCAATATCATAAGAGTTCTGGATATCAGCCCGGTATAATAATCTTCACATATCTGTCCCAGACGTTCTTCTGATACTACATGAACCTTACGCAGACCGGCTCTGACCCTCCTGTGATCCAGATACCTGCCATACCTTTTATATAATCTTCTTACACCCGGTAACTCCATCCGTCACACTCCTATCCTGATCATTTTTCTACTCCATGCAGCAGAAAGGATACTTACAGCCAAACAGATTGTCATAATCAGTCTGCCTGCTATATTCTCATACAAAATATGTATATAGCTTCCATTTGCGATCCGCAGATATGCTAGAATGAAAAATGGAACGATCAACATAATCTTCTGTTCATATTTTTTCGCTGCGATCATCGTCTGTATCTCAAGCTCCACTTCCATCTTCCGGCTGATATCTGCCGCCGTTGCTTTCATAATGTGAACCATGTTGCCACCGGTTCGTTTTGCCACACCGACAACCTGCGCAAATTCCGATATCTCACGAACTCCGGAACGCTCTCCCATATCCTGAAGCAGATATTCTATATCTTCATGCATTCGAAGCCCACGTATCACCCATTTCAATTCCTTCACGATAAGACCGGAATCTCCATATAACTTGCGCATTTCTTCATATGCCGCCGTAAATGCATTTTCAAATGCATATCCTGCTCCCATACTTGCCACAAGCGACTGCACCATATCCTTAAACTCGACATACAACTGCCTTTGTCGTTTCTCTATGCATCTGCTTCGAAAGACTCGAAGTGCCGCCACACCTCCCGGCGCTGCAATCAGTATAGGAAGCGGAGAATTGTAATATAGAAAACTAATGATTCCGGCAAGCCCCAGATATAGGATCAGACACACCGCCACCTCAGGCAGAGACAGTCTGTATATTCTATAATCTGTTTTTCTTCTTGTATCCTCCTGTCTGTTCATCCCTTTCTTCCTTTCTGCCAAATCTTCCGCCAGTAACCTTACCGGAGATTCTTCCGAAAATGCCGCCGGTAACCCTACCAGAGATCCTTCTGAAAATACTGCCGGAAACCTTATCGGAGATCCTTCCGAAAATCTCACACCCCGGCACCTTCTGACCTTACCTCCGCACATAATACGCTCTTGTAAGCTATCCCGGCACGTAGGAACTTCTCCTGATGCAGCAGTTCTGCCCGCGCCCGAAGTCTGCCTGTAACCTTCTGCAGCTGAAAACCATCTGTCACATTTTGTTCCGACAGTGTTCCTGCCGCCGCATAAACCATATCTGTAACCTCCTGTTCTTCTCCCGCCACCATCTCCTCAAACTCATATATCGTATGAAGTTCTACCAGTCCTTCACGCATCCCGGTCACCTCGGCAATCTCCAGCACCTTTCTGGAACCATCCCTCAGTCTTCCAAGATGAATAATGACATCTACAGCAGATGCGATCTGTCTGCGAACAGCTTCCAGCGGAAGCTCCATTCCCATCAATACCATAGATTCCAGACGAGTGATCATATCTCCGGAAGAATTCGCATGTCCGGTAGAGAGGCTCCCATCATGTCCGGTATTCATAGCCGCAAGCATATCAATGGCAGCCGCATCCCTAACCTCTCCTACGATCACACGATCCGGCCGCATTCGAAGACTGGACTTAATAAGCTCCCGGATAGTAACAGCATTCGTTCCCTCTACATTTGAATTCCGACTTTCCAGCCGAACGAGATTTACTACATTCTTCAACTGTAGTTCCGCAGAATCTTCGATCGTAATAACCCGTTCCTGCTGTGGGATATAATCAGATAATGCATTTAGAAACGTAGTCTTGCCTGCTCCGGTTCCTCCTGATACAAAGATATTGTACCGGGCTTTCACCAGCCGTTTAAGGAACTCTGCCGCATCTTCTGATAATGCCCCAACCTCAATCAGGCGTTCCATCGTCATTTTCTCTTTCGGAAATTTACGAATCGTCATCGTCGGTCCATTTAATGAAATCGGCGGCAATACCACATTCACACGGGAACCATCCGCCAGTCTGGCATCCACGATAGGAACCGCCTCATTTACAATACGATTACAGCCTGCAACGATCTGCTGAATGATCGAAGCCAGGCGTTCCTCATTCTCAAATGTCTGATCAACCTTATAAACCCTGCCGGATCTCTCAATAAAGATATTGTCATAGCCATTGATCATGATCTCCGTCACGCTCTCATCCTCAAGGAATTCCGACAATACATCCATCCGCCTTACAGTATTAAACAGCTCCTTTCTAAGTTTTATCCGTGCAGGCAATGGCAGCTCTATCGTTCCCTTATATTCCATAATGCACTGATCGACCAGCCGTCTGACTTCCATATCATCAATTTCCTGTGACATATCGAGCTCCGCAAGGATGCGTTGCTTCATCTCATTCTTTATTTCCTGTTCCATAACAGCTTCTGCTACCCTCCCTGCCATTTTCTTCCATGAGGTTTCCCGCACAACGAATCATCTCCGCACTGTCATATTCAGCATTTGGAACTTCTACGCACTTCATGCGGCTGACGATCTTTCCAAGATCCTGCCGTTTCAGGCAATTCCGGAATACTTTCACTTTCTCCTTCGCATACGCTTCATCAAACACCGGCACGATCACATGGTCAAATGCTTCCAGAACCGAACTGTCACCAAGTACGCCTCCATCAATATCACATACGATCGTGGTGTATCTTCCCCATGCATAGAGCCGATCTAAGAACCAACACATATCTGCCGCATCCAGATTCCGAATATCCAGATAGGATCGGGGAGAATCAATAACCCCCATCTTCCCATCCGCAATGACGCTCCGTTCCACATAGTCAAGTATCTGATCCGACCTCGTCTTGATCAGATAAGCAAGCTCCGACATCGTATACCGCTCCTGAACTTCTCCGATAACTGCAGGAAGCCCATAAGCTTCAAATCCGATGTACAGACCACCTCTTACCTCGTCCAGATAACAGATGCACTTCGATAATCTTGTCTTCCCACAACGCCCAAGCGGTGAGATAACAGCATATGAACAAAACAATTCACTGGACAGGCTCTTACATCCGGCTCGGAAAAAGCGCAGGATATCCTGAACGATCTTGTCTGCATCTTCATACTTACAAATAACATTCTCTGCACTATGCTCCGACATTCCTATCACACACAGCTCTGTGTATGTATCCCAGAACGCCGCATCAGCCATCCAGTCTTCTGCAACCAGTACCAGATCCAGATGATTGCCTGTAAGATATTCCGACAGACTCTCTCTCGTTGAAAATGCAAATGCCAGAAAAGAATTTCCGATATCAGCATTAATATAGTTCATCAGACTAACTGCATATCTGATATCCGGATCACAGATGCCAAGCTTTCTCTGTCTCATACAGCAACCTCCTTTATCCATATACTACATACACCAGACACGCCAGCCAGATAGCCAGAGAAAAATGAATCCTGTGTCTCTCTGCCCTGCCATCCAAACCACGCCGTTTCTTTTTGCGGATGAGCAGATTTATCACATAAAACAATGACATAATTCCACCTGCAATAAATGCATACAGCACGATCTTCCAGATCATAAATCCACAAAATGCTCCGACAGCCGAAAATAATTTGATATCTCCCGCACCAAGCCATCCTGCCAGAAACATCACATACAGAATACCGATTGGAATCCATATCCCTGCAAGTACACGAATACTTCCGGTACGAACTCCATTCTGCCAAACGGTGATAAAAATACCTGTCTCAAGTCCTAACAGGATCAACCAATTCGGAATCTTCCATGTTCTGATGTCATATAATGCTGCGATACCCGCAACCAGCATCATACCTGTGTTCTCAATCTCTGCCGATATCTCTCCCTCCTTTCATCTGACCTATATATTTCTCCTGTGAACAGCTACTCATCTTCGTGTCCGTCAAGAGCGTATCCATACGTTAGCATTCTGAAAAAGCGAAGTAAATACGCAGAAAATAAACTATATTTCACCATTCTGAACTTGACACAGATTCCCGCACATGACACAAATCAGCACATTTTTCCATCGGTAATCTGTTCCCGATAAAAACCATTACATTACCTTGATAATTCACCTTTACCCATTTTCTGGCATCAAAAAAAGACCTGCCGAAACAGATCTTTTTCTGATACACATATGTAATTTTCAGCACTTGTGCTATTTTGAATCATAGACGCATTGTGCTATTTGATTTTGAATGTAATATACTTTTTGCCGTATCCAACGTATAAACGATATGTCCCTTTTTTCAGCTTTGAAAGATCATAATGATCTCCCAGATTGAATGTAACATATTTGCGGCTATGTGCCGGCAGGTCATACCAATTTGTCCATGTAATATTCTTTTCTGCTACTGTCTTCCATTTGCCATTTTCATACTTTTTGAGTTTCCTGTTATTGTTGTATCTGCGCTCTTTGTTGGTTCCGTTATACAGCATATAACAAACCATCATATAGTCCGAATCAAGCTCAACAAGCTCTGCTTTCACAGATTTTCCCTTGTATGCCGAAAGTGCTTTCACAACCTGAATCTTTATCTTATATACAACCGTTCCTGACTCACTTCTATACTTTGTCTGTACAACTACAGTTCCTGTCTTTTTACCGGTTCTGATCGCCATGCCATTCTTCGTCTTTACAACTTTGGCAATCTGCTTATTCGATACCGTCCATTCTGCATTTTTCAGCTTATCGGGTATCTCATATACAGCATATATCGAATAAAAATGCCATGTGGTATTCGTAGCTATCCACCGTTTCCATGAATGTGTCGTGATGCCTCCCTTTGCATTACTTCCACATAACTCTGCTTCCGATGCCTGAACGGAAGCCTGTGAAACAGTTCCATCCTTAAGCTCTGCGGCTTTACTGCTGATACCTGTTGTTACCACCATAGCAAAAATCAATATGCTGCTCATTAAACATTTAAACGCTTTTTTCATGTTTTCTCCCTTTCATATAATTCGCCTTTACATGTCCCTCTGTGATCAATATGAAATTGATACCTTATTTTAGCATATATCTTTCTGCATCTGGTATATATCAAATCTTAAATTTTGCTTTTAAAGCCTCAGATATGCTGCACGCTACCGAATCTTTTGCAGTTTGCCGTTCTCCATATAACGCAAGATAACTCTATAATTATTTCTGGATTTCAATCTTTACAGTATTATCTTTAAATGAAAGTACTATTTTTTGTGTATAATAGTCCAATATAATTTTATTATCTATAAATTTTGCATTAGTAAATGCACTATAGTATGGTTTTATTTCTTCGTACCCACATTTAAGTTCCATTTGCGTACTAAATATTTCTTCTTCGGCAATTGCTTCTCTTGGAAATGAAATCTTATAAATATTTGAATCATTTTCTATTTCGATTGTATTAGCCGAAAATAAATATTTATATCTGTCCATCCATAAAAACTTAGAATGTTCATAATATTTAATGGTATATATCACATTATCTTCTATAAATACATACTGATCTAATGTATCATCATAATACGCATTATTATAATGTGATTTTAACTCTTTTTGAAGAATATCAAAAGATACGTCACTACTGAATTGGGCATATGTGTATTCATATTGCAACAAATGGTTTTTTATATTTATAGTAAATTCTTTATTGTTTTTATTTGTAATTGTAATATATTTCGAATTATTGTAAAAAACCGTATTATAAAGTACTACTCCCGCTCCACACAAAATTAATATTGCTATCAACATAATTAAACCCACAGATTTCTTTTTTATTAAAAACATAACCATAGTGATAATCAATATTATTATAAACACTATAATTAATAAATGAAAACTCCACATAATTTTTCCCTTACTTTTTCATTGTTACGGTATTAAAAGAACCGAATCCTGATGTTACTAAGTCATAAGCAAATGCTGAATAATCAATAAATCTTTTGTATGTTGTCCAACCATCATAAACCTGTATCATATTATAGGTTTTATTTGAACTGATTTTAGATTTTTTTGAACTTCTTTTATATATTGCATAACCACATACCGTTACTGTGTGATTACCATAATACCCTCTAGCTATATTCATAATTACTGGTCTATTATTATCAATTTCTTTCTTTACCTGATTTTTAAAATTCCATACATATATTCCTTTACAATTACTTTTACTATATCCATAATCTTTAAGTACATCATTAACGACATTATTTATTTTTGTTGCTGAAATTCCATCACGAGATGTATATCCATATTTTTTTGCAATTTTTTTAACCTTACTATATATAGTTTTATAATCATTACTTATTTTGGTATATCCATTTTTGTTATAATAATATAACACTCTAGTTATTGCTGCTAAAGAGCAATTAGAACCATTATCAAGACTACTTTGTGAAAAAGTTGCCATTGTTAAAGATTTTGAAGATGTTTTAGTTATAGTTCCGCCATATCTATCTTTCAAATATTTGGCACAGTTATCGATACCACCATATCCCGAACCAGATTGTCCATCATATCTTTTTTGCAATAACATATCATCATAGTTATAATTATCAACATATATAAGATTATTTAACTGATAAACACATTCTGTCTCTAAGTCAGCAAGCAAATTCAAAGTAAGATTGTAATACTGTTCTTTCCTTTCTCTTAAAAATTCAGAAAATTCATCTTTATCTATACACACACCATCTAATGTATAATAATCTATATTTTTATAATATAATTCACCAGATGATAAATAATATAAATCACCATATTTTTCTGGTAAAATTTCTCCCTCAACAACATCTTTGATTAAAGCTTCCTTTGAATGTGTTGCAACTGTAATATAGCCTTTATTTCCTTCTATAACATAGTTAAAGCCCTTATATGTGTTTATATTATTCGCATCTAAAAGATTTATAGATTTTCCCAATACAACTTGACCCTTATCAACTCCATATTGCATAGAAAGTACTTTTTTAGCAATTTCTTCATAGCTAAAACCAGTTAGGGATGTAATGCTATCACCATATATTTCATCCAAATCTGTAATATATTTCTTCACCTGCATTCCATCATATTCTATATCTACATTTGCATACTCGCTTATATCATCACTTAATTGAATAAACTTATCAACATCAATATCACCGCATTCTGTGTTATCATATAAATCACTACGTGATTTCAAAAAATAAATATAATCTTCATATGGAATAACAAAATTCTCTGAATTAACCCCCACAAAATTTGCTATTTTTTTATTATAATTAGCGTTTATACTTGAACATTCAAATGTTATACTATTTGCAATAATAACAATATTATTAAGATTAAGATTTTGAGCCTTAATCTCAACATTACCAAACGGAGCATAAATTAATCCATTTAAATTTACATTTAAACTATCAATAACAATATCTCCATATTTTGAATAAATTATAGAATCATTTGAATTTTTCACTTCACCCTGCAGTGAAATATCCCTATAAGCTTTAATTGGCGCATTAATGTTTACATTTCCACTAAGAGTAATATCTCCCTTTACCTCCACAGGTGTGTTAATATCTATATTTTGATCTTTAACCATATAATCATCGGTATATTTCTCAATTTTACAATTAGTAAAATATTGCGATTCAATTTTATCAAAAATATAAATTACATTCTCATTAACATTTTCTTTTTTACTTCCATTAATATTCATATTGCCACTAGAAACAATTGTGCCATTCGTGGCTATATTGCCATTTATGCAAAAATTATCTGCATTAATTGTAATAGCACCGTTCTCATCAGATTCCGCAAATATAGTATATGGATAGTCTATTGTATTCTTATCAGTTGTCGTTTCTGCCTTTACTATACCAGTAACATTAAACAAAAGAATTACTACAAGTAATATTGTTATTAAACCTTTTAAATTATATTTCATTTTACACTGTATGATAATTTTAAATTAATTATCATATACCCCTTTCTTTAGTATTGTAATTCATTACTATTCGTTTTTACCTCTTTTATCTGAAACATTTTTTTGAATATTTTTCTATGTCTAACGAATATTACTATACCCATTACCAAAAAATTTGCTTTTCGTTATCCTCCCTCCTTCATTTAAATACTATTGACAAGTCTTCACAATGATTCTTAAAATTGTACACTTCTTTTGACTTACCAATCTGTAACCAGATAGATAATATAATTGCATGCTCATAAATCCCTGTATCATTACACGCACTATATTAACTCTGCATTATCCCTTCGTCAACAATATTTTAGCTTTCCTAAATAAAGTATTTCTATATATAAGTTTAACTTTTATATCATATAATACTTTACTTATAAAAATCCTATGTTATAATATATTAGGAATCTATAAGTCTATATTCGGAACACATAACCTTAAGAATTAATAGATTCAAATATAAGCGAGGTGTTGCTATGGACAACAACAAAAGTAATTTCAGGAGGGGATCTGTTGAACTTATGGTTCTGTATCTGTTAAGTCTGAGAGACTATTATGGATATGAATTAACTCAGATTTTAAAAGAACAGACAAATGGTGTCATGGATATACCTGTAGGATCACTGTATCCGGCACTATACAAATTAATTGATGCAGGCTTGATCTCTGATTATAAGATGCCTGCCGGGAAACGTCTAATGCGTGTATACTATCATCTGGAAGCTTCGGGTAAAAAGCGTTTAGAGCTTCTGTTAAAAGATTACCGGGAAACACACGAGGCGATCAATAATATTTTAAACTATACAGGAGATGAGGAAATCCATGAATAAGCAGGAACAACATGCAGTTAAGCGTTATTTACATGATATAAAACGAACACTTCCTGTGTATCGTAAAATGGAGCGACAATTTCTTTCAGATATCCGTTCTACGATAGAGGAATATGCCGAGACAGGTGCTGTTATCACTTTAACTACATTAAAACAAGAATTTGGAGAGCCCAAAGATCAAGTGATCACTTATCTTACATCAAAGGATGGAGAGACCCTGCAAAAAGATCTTTCAACCTCTGCTTATATCAGATCTACATTGGTTCTCTTAATGATCGCGATCTTAACTCTCCTCTTTGCAGGGCTTTGTTATGAATATAATATATACCGCATGGCGAATGAATCTCAGCTTGCTTATACCGAAACAGTAATTGGGGAACTTCCTGATTGCGAATGGGAAGATGGAAATCCTCCCGGAGATGCAGTATTACCAACGGAAGACTCAACAGCAGAAACAACAAATTAACAAACACAGAGGTAACATACAAATGAAAAAAATAAGTATTATCGCAGGTATCATTCTTTGTCTGCATTTAATTTTTGCACCAATAATGACTGCTCAGGCTGCAACAAATGAAACATTGGCAGATGATACCTTATATTATGAGACAGTTATAGAAGAAACTGCTTCTTTTTCTCCTATGGCATCAAATACAGCAAAAACAAAGACCGGCTACAAAACAACTTATTGTAAGAATGCTAATGGTACTGTTCTCTGGTCTGTAACAGTAACTGCACGTTTCTCATACAATGGCGCAACCGCAACATGCATATCTTCGTCTATATCCACTACTATTAAGGATTCTAGTTGGAAGATATCCAATAAATACAGCACCCGCTGTTCTAATTATGGAACTGCTACCGCAACAGCAAATAAATATTCCAGTGGTAAGATTATAAATACAATCACAAAGACCGTTAAACTGACCTGTTCGCCAACCGGAACGCTTTCATAGTAAAAACAAATTTCAACACACAAACACAGCCCCCATATAACTAACCTAGCTATATGGGGGCTATATTTTTATGTCTGTTTATTTAAGCATTTTCTTCATTCTGTGGAACTGCTTCCGGCTGGGATATCGGAGCTGTCGCAGGTGACGATTCCTGAGCAGGCTCTGCCTGAGGCGCAGGTGATGGACTCTGCTGAGACGGCATCTCATTTGTCTGTGGTGCCATGCCCTGCGGTGGCATCTCATTCATCTGTGGTGCCATACCCTGTGGTGGCATTCCATTCATCTGTGGTGCCATGCCCTGTGGCGGCATTCCATTCATCTGTGGTGCCATGCCCTGTGGCGGCATTCCATTCATCTGTGGTGCCATGCCCTGTGGCGGCATTCCGTTCATCTGTGGTGCCATGCCCTGTGGTGGCATTCCATTCATCTGCTGATTATACATGCCCTGTGGTGGCATTCCGTTCATCTGCTGATTATACATGCCCCGTGGTGGCATTCCATTCATCTGCTGATTGTACATACCCTGTGGTGGCATTCCGTTCATCTGCTGATTATACATACCCTGTGGTGGTGTCTGCTGATACTGATTGCCACTGTTCATGATACGGTGTTCCTGTTCCTCTACTTCTCTGTACTCCTTCTCCAGAGCTGCGATGTTCTCTAAGCCCTTTGCAGCGCTGTCGAACAGATGCTTGATCTCCTCCGGCGCTTCTTCCTTATTCAGATTGTAATAATATCTTCCGATCTCTGTATAGATTCTGTCAAGATTTGAATTCTCAGATGAGATCTTACCTTTTATCTTCGTCTTCTGTGCAGCACATTTTGTACTGTCAACTGCCTGATTGGCTAATGACTTTGTCTTTTCAAATGCATTCTGAAAAAAATTACCTGCCATTTTCAAATGACCTCCTTACGTTAATCATCAATATATTTATTTAATGTCTCAACAACATCATTCAGATTGTATGGCTTAGCTATGTAATCGTCCAGTTTATTCTCAAGGATTCGTTCCTTATCGCCGAACATCGCTCTCGCCGTTACTGCGATAATTGGAAGTCTCTTTCTCTTTTCTTTCTGCTCGATCTCACGGATCTCCTGCGTAGCTGCGATACCATCCATAACAGGCATCTGTACATCGAATAAAGCGGCATCGTAGATCTTCTGCTTGAAGAGTTCAACTGCTTTCTGACCATTCTCTGCAATATCATAAGAGAAGCCTGCCATACCAAGCAGCTTACCGATTACCTGCTGATTAACCGGTTCATCCTCTGCTACAAGGATTCTTGCTTTGCTGTGTGCATTGATTGAGAATACTGCCGGTTCTTCTTCCTTTTCAACCTCTTCTAATGCATCATCAGATGCCTTTACAACCTTCATAGGTACTTCTACGATGAAAGTAGAACCAATATCTTCTTTACTCTGAACCTGAATGTTACCACCCATCAGTTCAACGATCTGCTTTGTGATTACAAGTCCAAGTCCTGATCCGCCGTATCTTCTTGTATCAGAAGAATCAACCTGACTGAAACGGATGAACAGCTTGCTCATGTTTGCTTCTGAAATACCGATTCCGGTATCTGCAACCGCCATACGGATCTTAACTTTATTTTCCCCTTCCATATCCATGGATGCGATCTTAACACGGACACTTCCTTCGGAGGTGAACTTGATCGCGTTTGATAACAGGCAGTTTAATACCTGCTGAATTCTCTGTCCATCGCCCTTTACCAGCTTTGGAATATTGTTTCCAAATGAACAGTCGAGCTGTAACCCCTTATTATTTGCAAGTGGTACCTGTGCAGCAACCGTCTCCTCGATCGCCTGCTTGATATCAAATGTTTCTTCTTTGATCTTGTATTTTCCTGCTTCCAGTTTACTGATATCAAGAATATCATTGATCAGTCGGAGCAATGTATCCGCACAGTTCTTTGCGGTTACAAGATTATCTCTGTAATCTGCCTGAAGATCATCTGCCATCAATGTAAGCTGGAGCATACCCAGAATACCATTGATAGGTGTACGGATCTCATGGCTCATATTTGCAAGGAACTCAGCCTGTGTCTTATAGGCTGCATTCGCATCAACAATTGCCTTGGACAATTTGTTCTCTGTATCTTTCTGATCTGTGATATCGATAACGACCATGTTAATGTAATCTGCTTCGGATTTATACATTACGGTATTGAATACCTTCTGCAGTGATTCCATCGTGATCTCGACATCCATCAGATCTCCTTCTTTTGTTCCGGAGTTATTATATGCCGTGAACCATGCATTGATATCCTGAAGAACTTCAATCTTGCTCTCCTTCAGGTTCTTGCCGGTGTAATCACTGACATCGAGTTTGAAGTACTCGCCAAAGATCTCGTTTGCATCTACGATCTGATAACTGGTTCCGTTTACAGGATCTTCTATGATCTTTGCCTGCGCAAATCCGATTGGCAGGTTCATAAATAATTTCTTATATTTATCTCCCTTGCCACCATTGCCTCCGGCACTGTCACCGCAGACGATAAACAAGCCTCCAAATGTTACAATCGCAGCAAGTATTCCAACGATCAGAGCACCCGCTCCTACCCCTGCAACACCTAAGATACCAGCCAGAAGACCAAGTACCGCACCGGCTGCTGCGACCGGTTTCCAACCCAACTCCTTAATTTTCTCCATTGATGCACCTCTATTTCTACTTTTTTGAATCTAATACTTTGACTCCACATGTTATTATATTATAAATGAATGTTAAGGTCAACGAGATGATAAAAAAACCTATAGATTTTTCATAAAATCTATAGGCCTTTTTTGATATTTTTTACTATATATAACTAACAACATTATTCTGTTTCTTTTTATAATATGTCAGATATAAACAAATTTACCGGATGTACGCCACTCATTTTTTATCTATGTTATACATCCTATCTACAGCCTTCAAATGGTCGCCTTGCAGATGCTCAGATTCCCGATCTCTACTTCTTGTCATCGTCAAATACATCCTTAAGGATCTCATCTACATGCTTGTAATAATCATCATCTGTCGACGGTTCAGCTTCATTCCGTACAGACTCCGGAAGCCTCTCATCATCCTTTGATACCTCTATTATATCTGATGGCTCTACATCGGAAATTTCACCTGACCGACTTCTGCGTCTCCGCTTGCCGGATGCCGCACCTTCCAGGCGATTCTGAAGCTGTGTTCTTCCGCATAAGAATCCGAACAAGATCCAGCATGCAAATGTAAAAATCAGTCCAAGCTTCAAGCCCGGTGGGAAATACCTGAACTCGATCACATGCTCTCCGGTCGCAAGCTTCAAAGCTATGAAAGCATTTCCTACCGTATCGATCTCATACTTCTTGCCATCTACATAAGCTGTCCATCCCTTATCATATGGGATGGATGTAAACAGCAGTCCCGGATAGTCGATCGTCATATATCCTTTTACATAACCATCTTCCATTTTACCAACCAGCATCTGCTGAGCACTTAATATATCATATGCCTGTAAGAAGGAATCCCAGTTAAAGGAAGATACGACCAGTCTGGCACTTCCGCTGTTCGCCTGTGAACTCTGGAAACAATACTCAACCGTTACGGTCTGTCCCTGAACCAGATGTCCGACATGGTAAGTCTGGTTCTGAAGTCTCTCATAATTCTGTTCCTCTCCGTCTACATAGATCCTTACCTTATTGATACCAGAGCTGTTTGCCAGAATATAGATATCTGCGGACTCATCCGTCACATCAAAGCTCAGCTGAAAATCACACTTGCTGTTGTCCGTTCTTGTATAGGAATAATACTCACTGGTATCACTATCATGTGACAGCTCGCAGTTATCACTGTACATCGTTACTTCCGGATATAACTGTGAGAATACACCCGGCACACCGGTTGACAGCTTCACGAACTGATTTAAGGTATCGAACATGTTACCGATCGTACCATCATAATCTAACAGATCATTATTTACCATGTAGCCAAGACTTAACGCATATGGATTTTCATATATGTTCACTCCGTCTACATCTGTTACATAGTTGACATCAAAATAATTATATTCGCCCTCTCTCTGTAACAGATAACGCACACCCAGTAATGAATTGGATAAGGTGTTACCGCCATCGAACAGAAATTCATTTGCGCCTGTGTAATATCCAAGGTCATGCATCATATCGACAAGATCAGCGGACACTGTCGATCCGAACAGACAGACGCTCTTAAGATTATAATAAGTAGGCTCATCTACGACCTTTGTATTCATCAGCTCTACCCTATATGCCTTGTCCTTACAGTCCAGTGTATCGATCGCCTGATTCATCGATGATTCCATGCCAAAATACTGGCTGATATCGACATATCCGTTGCTGTCATATCCCTTAATTCCATTTGTGACCGTCTCTACCAGACAGGCTATGGTCAGTACATATATGACAAGCTTCCGCCAGACTCCCTTTGTCAGGGTAAATGCCAGTATTAACAATGCATATACCGTTAGGAATATCTCAGTCCAGATCAGGGTCTGACGCTCAATCGTACACTTCTTATAGGATAAGATCAGGAAACCATATCCAAACGCTACAGCCAGAAGTACCGCAAAGGTATCTTTCTTATCCAGAAGCAGAAGCACCTCACAGCACATGGCAAGCATCAGAAAAATGAACAGGAATGAGAATCGGTTCGGAATTCCGTACTGATCATGAAAGCCATGCCAGATATAATTCAACAGCTTATTATTAAAGCTTGCAAAGATCACTACCAGAATGATCACATTCTTTATCTTATCCCACAGCTTAATGTTCCGGTTAAACAGATAGACAAATACCAGAACAAAACAGATCGTTCCGCAATAAATGTTCAGGCCGCCGTCAAACTGCTGGTTCTTGATCGGCTTCGTCAGATAAAACAGCTGTTTGATCTGATCCCATATACTTCCATACCATTCCCATTTCGGAAATACTCTGGTCGCCGACGCTGTTGTATTCAATCCCAGATATGCCGGGATCAACAGAAATGCCGACATACCCGCTGCCAGCAGAGAGCATCCGGCAAATCGGAAGCCATCGGTAAAGAATCTCTTCACACTCTTATGGTTCGTCAGCAGAAAGACCATAACGAGGAAGATACAGATCATAAAACTCATATAATAGTTACACATCAGCGCATAGAACAAAGAAAGAACATAGAGCTTATAATCCCCACTCTCTGTCATACGCTCAAAGCCTGCCATGATGAGCGGAAGGATCATGATACAGTCCATCCACATCAGATTCCATGAATATCCGATCACATAATTACTGATCGCATATGCCGTTGAGAAGATCAGGATTGCAGCATCATATGTCTTATAAGTCCTGCATTTCTCACGCATATAATATGCAAATGACATACCGGAAAGTACGATCTTGATTCCGATGAACAAACTCATTGCTATATAGATATGTTCTCTTTTGAATAATACAACAAGGAAATTGATCGGACATGCAATATAATATGCGATGATCGCCAACATATTACTTCCAAGTCCGATATCCCATGTATAGAACAGACTGCCTTCATTCTTTAACTTGTCATAATAATCTGAGAAAAACGGAAGATACTGATGAAGACTGTCTACCATCGTCAGACTGTTTCCTCCAAACGGTCCGATCTTTTCCGCGATCCATACCCCTAAAAGGAAGCACGCAGGAATCACTCCCGCAAGCAGGATAAGATAATTTCTTCTCATAAATATCCGGATTGACGTTTTTTCTTTCTTAAAGACAAAGCACTTACCGAATACATAATTGATTATGACTACAAAGAACTGAACAATGATCTTCGATATAAATTCATTGTAGCGGAACGAATCACATAACAGATTCGTGCCGACAACTTCAACCAGCATCGCAAGAAGCCTTGTTCCGACAAAGGAGATAAATTCCCGTATCAGCGTTCCTGCATCTTTTTTACTGCTCTCTGTGAACACAAAAAACTTATTTGCAAAGAATGCGAATAAAATCGCCAGTGATATAGCTATGATATTCGCTACGCTTCTTGACAAATCGGTAAACAGACGCAGCAGATAAAAAGATACAATATTTACAACCGTAGTTGCCCCACCTGCTATTACATATCTGACAATTTCTTTTTCTAATAACTTCTTTATTTTGTCCATAATGAAAACTCTCTTATACCAGCTACAGCCGAACAGTTATCCCGATCGGCTGTGCTATTTATGTGTGTGTTATTTTGTGTGTTTATTTCGTGTTGCCAAGTCCTGACATCAGATAGATCATCGGAGAATTCCAATAGATCGTCACCTCATTACAGGAGAATGACTGCGCATTGTCTGCATATCTGCTCTCTGGTGCTTTGCCCAGAAGAACAGCCTTTGCATATGGATCTTCCAGATTACTGTCTGCGCCACCTACTAACATACCCGGCATTGCTACCTCTAATACCTGAGATGGTCTGTGGTGCGGATGAAGCGGAGTTCTTGTACCATAGCCTGTTACATAACAGTAGCCGACTGCATTTCTTCCAAGCAGATAGTCTCTTTGGTATGAAGCATATTTTACATAATCTGCATTTGGCTTAAGCTTATTTGCCATCAGAAGTAACATTCCTTTATTTGCAATATTCATATTGCTTCCCCATGCAAATGTCTTGGTTGGTGATACCCATACACCGAAACCATTGTCTTTAATCTGATCTATGGTCTTATCTACTTCATTGAAGAACAATTCGTTTGCCTTGGCAGAACCGCCGTCATATTTGATGTAGTCATACAGAGCGTAATATCCGACATCTGCCCATCCAAGTCCATAGTTTACGATATCACTACCCTCAATGATTGCATCGGCTGCTTTCTTATAAGAAGCATCTCCGGTTGCTGCATATAATTCTACCGCTGCCCAGATCGTCTCATCGCGGAAGATCGTATCCGGATATTCACCTGTTACGATATCGTCCGGATTTGAGAATCCGTAAGCATCCATATTACTGCTCAGGTATTCATATGCTTTCTTTGATGCATCCAGACATTTTGCTGCAAAATCCGCATCGTAATCTTTATAAAGAACTGAGGCCTTTGCCATAACAGCCGCAAAATCTCCGGTCGCTGTATTTGAGACCGGACATGCGATCAGCTGTGCTGTCTCTTCTTCCGGCATAACTGTCTCAGGGAATACATCACAGGTTACCTTGTGATATACGCCACCATTTGCATCCTGCATCTTAAGCATCCAGTCCAGCTCAAATCTTGCTTCATCTAAGACATCCGGCACACCGTTTCCGCTCTCCGGAATACCGATGTCATCTGCCTTATATCCATTGTCTTCATATGTTAAGAACAGATCCTGTACTGTCTTTGCACCTGATACAACATAGCGTCCATAATCACCGGCATCATGCCAACCGCCTGTTACATCGATCTTCTTATCTGTTCCGTATACAACCGCTTCACCTGTATGGCAGGCAGGATGTGCAAATTCACCTGCAATGCTGCTATCAAGCTCCACACCGCAACGCTGATTATAAAGCATCAGCACGACATCCTTATACAGATCTCCGTAAATGTCGTCACCGATCTTGAATTCTACTGATTCTTCTCCATCATCTGTCTTGATCTTATAGGTTCCTGCATCCTTTACGGATGAGAAATCCGCCTGCTTACAGAACATCTCTGATGGTGGATCGTATGTAGCTTCTTCCGGCAAATCTGCTGAATATACAGATTTTCCTGATGCCACATCAATTACTTCAAATGACTTAGCATTTTTTTCGATCACAGTAGCGACCTTGGAGTCACCGGTCATGTAGCCCACCTGGTTCACATTGATAGACATAGGATCAGGCGTTGCCTCTACCTGCTGTGCGCCGGAAGCGTCAACTGCCTCTAATAAAATATTATCAAAATAAATATTATGCTCTGCCTCGTCTCCGGTCATACCTTCCTGTTTTCCCATGTTGAAGCAAAGTCTTGGTGCAGGATCGGAATCCTCCTCCATCGTAAACTGTGCTGTGATATGCTGCGTCTCCGGACCGATTGTGATCACATCACTGGTGTATGCATGATAATCTCCACCATTGATCTGTAATCTCCATTCGATCGTGCGTTCCAGATCGGAACGGACATCGAAGGAATATTCATAGACGCATCCCTGATACAGACGAAATCCGTCATAATAGATCTGGTTCGCATAGTCTTCGCTTCCCGTCTTCTTAATGTTAATACGAAGTTCGCCATCTTCATTGGTCATTTCTTCATTTCCACCATTTGTATAAGTATGGAAACCATCGGTATCTTTATCATCAAAGTTGATATTGATAACCTTATCGCCGTCTGACACCCCGAGTTCCTCCTCTGTTGTTGCTTCTTCGGTCGTAGCTTCGGTTGTCTCTTCTTCGGTTGATACTTCTGTTGTCACTTCTGTCTCAGAAGTCGAACCATCGGTATCCTTCTTTGCTCCGCCACAGCCTGCAAGCAACGACATCGTCATCGCTGCTGTCAGGCACATGACTGCAACCTTCTTCATTTTTCTCATGTCTTATTGTCCCTCCATGTTTTCTATATTGCTATGTACCTTCCTTCTCAACTGTACATATAACTCTGTGTTCATTCAACACTTCATTACTGATCTGAATACTGCAAAACATCCTGATACTTCATATGGCCTCCAAAAATATCAAGTGCACTGCCTATCGTAAAATCAATTCGGCTCTTCCCCAACACACGGAGCTTATCCAGATCATCAAATGATGCAATACCACCTGCATAAGTTACAGGCATTCTGCCCCAATCTCCAAGAAGCTTTGCGATATGCATCTCTATACCGGATGCCTTACCTTCCACATCTACAGCATGGATCAGATATTCATCACAATAATCGGAAAGCATGTCCAATGTATCTGCTGTTATCTTCACATTTGTAAACTTCTGCCAGCGGTCTGTCACAATGTAGTATCCGTCCTCGCGTTTTCTACAGCTTAAGTCCAACACCAAATGTTCCTTTCCGACTGCCCGTCTGATCGCAGTCAGATTATCGTAGTTGATCTCACCATTCTTAAAGACATAGGATGTGACGATCACATGGGATGCTCCCATATCAAGAAACCGTCCGGCATTCTCGGCATTGATTCCGCCGCCGATCTGCAGCCCTCCCGGATATTCCGCAAGCGCCAGCTCTGCCTGATGGCAGTCCGCTTCGTAGTACCCGCTCCCCGCAGGATTCAATAAAATGATATGTCCACCATGTATCCCGGCAGCCTTATACATCCTTGCAAATGCAGCCCCGTCATACTCAGATACAAAATTCTCCTTCGCAGTATTGCCTTCATCCTGAAGGCTGCTGCCAACGATCTGTTTTACTTTTCCATTATGTATATCGATACACGGACGAAATCTCATCTCTCACCCCGGCTGATACGCCTTTTCCATTTCTGTATATTTCTCCTGCCGATTCTTTTAAATATCCGCAGATATCATTTATTCTATCACAGAACCGACTATAAGCCAAGTCCTCTCATCGACCTTCTCCTACGCATATGTAGGATTACAATACATGTGTTACAACTGAATATAAAAA
>NZ_QTMQ01000013.1:69162-92367 GCF_003604095.1 Clostridium sp. AF15-41 | reverse complement strand
ATTTATAAATTAAACAAGGACGTAACTATATAAATGAGATAAAACAAACGGATAAAATCAGGAAAAGGAGTATGATGGATATGAAGAATCAGGTAGTATTGGATTGGGATCAGTATGTAGCACTTGCAAGACAGACAGTAGCAGAAGGTTGTGTTCTGCTTGAGAATAAAGATCAGGCACTTCCGCTTGTAAAAGATGAGAAGGTGGCAGTATTTGGAAGAATCCAGAACCACTATTATAAGAGCGGAACCGGTTCAGGAGGAATGGTAAATGTATCAAAGGTCTATGGAATCGTAGATGGTCTTCGTGAGAGTGGTCAGGTCATTCTGGATGAGGAGCTGATCAGGATCTATCAGGACTGGGAAAAGACACATCCATTTAATGAAGGCGAAGGCTGGGGAAATGAACCGTGGTGTCAGGAAGAAATGGAGCTGACCGATGAGGTTGTGGAAGCAGCCGGCAAGCGATCAGAGACAGCTATCGTGATCATCGGACGTACAGCAGGCGAGGATAAGGATGCAAGTGATACCAAGGGCTCTTATCAGCTTACAGATGTGGAAGAAGACCTGCTCACAAAAGTAAGAAAGAACTTTGATAAGATGATCGTTTTATTAAATGTCGGTGGTCTGCTCGATATGAGTTTTACAGACCGTTACCAGCCGGAAGCTGTTATGTATGTATGGCAGGGCGGCATGGTTGGCGGACTTGGAACAGCAGATGTATTAACAGGAGCAGTTTCACCATCCGGTCATCTGACAGACACGATCGCATATAAAGTTGCTGATTATCCTTCTACACCATATTTTGGTGATCCGGATAAGAATTATTACAGTGAAGATATCTATGTCGGATATCGTTATTTTGAGACTTTCGCAAAGGACAGCGTCAGATATCCGTTTGGATATGGCCTGTCCTACACAACATTTGAAAAGTCAGTCGTTGTATTTTCAAATGAGTCGGAGAAACAGCAGTTTACTCTTCATGTAACTGTTTCAAATGTCGGTTTAAAGAAAGGAAAAGATGTTGTTCAGGTCTATGTGGAAGCTCCACAGGGTAAGCTTGGAAAAGCAGATAAGGTTCTTGTCGGATTTGCAAAGACGAAGGAGCTTGCACCGGGTGAATCAGAAGAACTGGATATTACCGTTCCATACAGCCGCTTTGCTTCCTATGACGACTCCGGTATTACAGGACATGCTTATGCATTTGTATTAGAAGCAGGCACATATCATGTATTTGCCGGTGAAAATGTCAGAAGTGCAGAATGTGCAGGCACATTTGAGCTTGCAGGTGATCTTGTGATCGAACAGCTTTGCTCTGCACTTGCTCCGGTAGAAGCATTTGACAGAATGAAGGCAGCAGAGACAGAGAACGGATATCAGGTCATGATGGAAGCAGCACCACATCATGCATCAAACGAGAAGCAGAGAAGACAGGATCATCTTCCACAGGAGATCCGTCAGACGATGGGTACTCATACATTATCTGATGTGGCAGATGGTTCGATCGGAATGGATAAATTTATATCAGAATTGACAGACGATGACCTTACTTGTATCATTCGAGGAGAAGGCATGGGAAGTTCACTTGTAACACCGGGAACGGCAGCAGCATTTGGAGGTGTATCCAAGTCGCTGATCAACCGTCATGGAATCCCTTCGGTATGCTGCAGTGATGGACCGTCCGGTATGCGGTTAGATTGTGGTGTGAAAGCATTCAGCCTGCCAAACGGAACGATCATTGGATGTACATTTAATACAGAGCTTGTAAAAGAGCTTTACACCTGTACCGGTTATGAGATGATCGCACAGAAGGTTGACTGTTTACTGGGACCCGGTATGAATATTCACCGTCATCCGTTAAATGGAAGAAACTTTGAATATTTCTCAGAAGACCCATATGTGACAGGATGCTTTGCCGGTGCGATGTTAGAAGGTCTGCATGTAGCAGGTGTAACAGGGGCAGCGAAGCATTTCTGCGCAAATAATCAGGAGATGAGACGACATTTTGCAGATCCTGTTGTATCAGAACGTGCACTTCGGGAGATCTATCTGAAAGGCTTTGAGATGATCGTAAAAAGTGGTGTCTGCGATGCGATCATGACGACATACGGACCGGTAAACGGAGTATGGACAGCCGGAAATTATGATCTCTGTACGACAATCCTCAGAGAAGAATGGGGATTTAAAGGTATCGTCATGACTGACTGGTGGGCATCCATCAATGAGCGTGGACAGGAGCCGGATAAGATTAATTTTGCGGCAATGGCACGTGCGCAGAATGATATCTATATGGTATGTCCGGATGGATCAACAAATGCCAGCGGAGACAATACAGCCGCAGCACTCGTAGATGGACGGCTGAAGCGCGCGGAACTTCAGAGAAATGCAGCGAACATCTGTGGCTTTGTACTTGATACAGAAGCAATGCGCAGAGCAATGGGCTGCCCGACAGAGGTATCGATCATCAATCGTCCGGCGGAACCGGATGATGTTGATCTGTCAGATGTTGAATTTGTCAGATTAGATGGCGACTATGAATTACGACTTGATACCAAGGAGTCGAAAGCCGGTGTAAATTATGTACTTCCGTTTGATGTACAAAAAAAAGGAATTTATGAGATCGAACTGATCGGAAGTTCCAATCTCTCAGAACTTGCCCAAATGCCATGTACGTTGTATTATACCAATATACCGAGCCTCAGTTTCACATTCCATGGAACAAATGGGGAAGACATGGTTATTAAAAAAGAATTTGATTTGCATACCAGATTTTCAGTTATGCGTCTGAATGTCGGTAAAAATGGTCTTCATTTAAAACAGATCCGATTCAGATATTTAAGGGAGGGCAAAATTTGGAATTAAATATTTTACTGAAGATAGCAATTATCTTTCTGTTTTTTACAGTCGTTGATATATGCGGACATTTCATCTTTAAGACAAAGAGAAATGTCCCGGAATGGCTGCTCACGATAGGGGTAGTTCTGGCTTTTGCCGGGACTACCTTTCTTGGCGTCCGGGCATATTTTACGGACGCAGATACAAATGATCAGAATATCTATATGGCGTATTGTTATATGAAAGAGGGCAATATCGATCAGGCGGCAATCCTTCTTGACGACATTGCAGGTTCTTTTGAAGAAAAAGAGCTGCTCAGTGTGGCATGTGATGTCATGAACGGAGATTATATTAACGGCCATTTTAAACTTCAGGAGTTATCAGAACAAAACGGGATCAGTAAGGCAGGAAAGGCATATCTGACGGCTCTTGATGACTATTGCTCCGGGAAACTAGGAATGATCTCCGGAGGAGAAAAGGCATATACAGATTATGAATCTTATCTGTCTGATCTGGAAAAAGAAGATGGCGTGCAGGAGACTGCATGGAGTGGGGAGTCAGATGACACGGGTAATGCATCAAATGAAACACTGACAGGTTCACTGACTGCCTATATCGAAGATCTTGATTTTACCAGAAAAGAACAGCGGGAGTTTGAAGAAGCGTATGAGCTTGACAATAAGATCCATGGTGTGGCAGTTGCTGATCTTACAGAGGATGATATCAGGGATCTGAAGCATACATATGGTGAGACAGAAGAAGTACTCCGGCGGGAGATCGGTTATTATGTATATCAGAATGATTTTGATAAGGCAAAGGATATAGCCTCCGAGCTGAACAAGAATTTTAAAAGCCCGGAGAATACGGTTATATATACGGATATAATTGTCGAAGAAGTATATCGATATACCAGAGATCAGAACTATACAGAAGACTCATTTGATATGAAGGATGATGAGATCAAAGCTCTGGTAAAGAAGGCGGAACGCGCGAAAGAGAAAGCACAGAAGCTGATTGATGATGAAGGCTATGACGGTGCACATGCAGACGAGATAAATGAATTGCTGGAGGAAGCGGATTCCTATTATAAGGATGCAAGTTATGTACCGATCAAGCGTGCAGTTAATTATGTTCTTGTACAGGAGCCATATCGTGGAGACGATACGGGATTTTACGAACTGCAGTTGTCCAAATTGTATCTGGCAATGGATGACAGAGATACGGCAAACGTGCATCTGCATAATGTCATTGATAACAGTGCCAAGATCAGTGATTCATCATTATTAAAAGATGCAATTGATGAAGTTGTGACACAGTACAATCAGATCTCCGATGACAGTTATAATGCAGAGTTGAATGCTGCAGTTAAAGATATGGTAGATAAACAGAGCAGTCAGGTTGTTCCTGTATCGGAAGAAACCATAAATGGTTCATTTAATTCGTACGTTGCAACCACATTAAAATACGACAGGATCAACATTCATATCAGCCGTATCGATACTTCGGCATATCCATCCATTCAGGCATACATTAATATCAATGGAACAAAGGACTCCAAAGAAGAACTGGCAGATCAGTTTACAAAGGAAGATTTTACGGTGATCGATACGCAGTATGAGATCACGGATTTTACACTGAACAGCGGGGCAGAGAGTGAAGCTGTCAGTATCGGTATCGTAATGGATAAGAGCGGCAGTATGGAAGGTGCGGCGATCGCAAACGCAAAGCAGGCCGCAACAGAAGCGGTAGAGCATATAACCTCAGAGAAAATGATGATTGTTTCATATGATAATGAGGCATATCTGGAGCAATCGTTGACATCCAGAAGCGGAACGCTGAAGAACTCTATAGCAGCTATTTCAGATGGTGGTGGAACCAACATATCTGCCGGTCTAAATCTTGCACTTGATAATCTGGAAGCGGAAAAAGGCAGCAGAGCAGTTATCCTGATGTCTGACGGACAGGACGGAGGTTCGGAAGAAGATATGCAGGCTGCAACTGACCGAGCAGCAAAACTTGGAATCAGTGTATATACGGTTGGATTTGGCGAATGTGATGACGCATATATGCAGGCAATCGCAGAAGTAACCGGTGGTAAATTCGTAAAGGCATCTGCATCTACGGAGCTATCGGATATCTATCTGTATCTTCAGAAATATATCGTAAATAATTACAGCATATCATATATGGTAACAAAGAATCCGGATGTAGATCCTAGATTCCTTACTGTTGATATCGCAGAATATAATGCAACAGCGACAAAGAATTATTATTTGAAAGAAGAGAATAAACCGGAGGATTCAGATGATGCAGGATTTATCCGGAAGGTTGATGAGAATACACTCGGAGTATCTTCGGTAACGCCGGGAAATGTATCTGTAAAGGATGTACAGAATGGTATTACCTTGACTGTAAATGGCGGAGGATTTTCTGATATTGCGAGTGTGACGGTTGGCAATCTGGTATTAACAGATATACAGGTAGCAGATAAAACAAGTCTTACAGGCAAATTAAATGGCGAACTGACTGCCGGTATCTATGATGTCAAAGTGAAGACAACAGATGGTCGTCTTGTTGTAGGAAAATCTCTGTTTAAGGTATTCAAAGCAGGAACAACAACCTCGATCCGACTTGGTGATATGACGATCACGGCAGATGCCATTGGTCAGACAGCAGATGATCGCCTGGCGGCCAGTGGAAATGTCATGATTAACGGATTTGTTCACAGCTCAGGTGATATGGAGATCATTGTGGACGACATGGATCCGGATCTTTCCCTTGTGGCAAATAAGACGATCAAGGTCGGTGATTCCGGTAAGGTTCAGGGAGACGGAAAACTCTATGTCAGTTATGCAGAGATGGAACAGGCCAATGGCAGCTTTGCCGGTCTTGTTATGGGAAATAAAGATTATGTAATTGGGCAAAATGGATATTATGTAACGGTCAGCGGATCTGATATATCATTTGATCAGACGATTGCCAGTCTGAATCTTTCCGTGCCGTTTATCATGGATATCGATGTTGCAGAGATAAATCTGCACAGTAACCGGTTACAGGTAGATATTTCATCATTCCGGCTGGATGAAATTATTGATTCAACAAAGAAATCACTTCAACATAAAACCGGAGCGAATAAGGAGTCGGAGCCTGTCACGAAACGGAGCAGCTTAAAGCAGTTTGGAGCAAAAGAATTTTTTGGAGGCTTAGATGGATCCTTATCAATGGCGATCACACCGGATGGCATTCAGTTTGGTGGAGAAGTAACATTATCTGTAGATGATAAGATTAATTTTGGAACCTTTGGGATTAATGAATTGTCACTAAAATTAAATTCCCTGGATCCTGATTACGAGTATTGGAAGATTGGTGGAAAGATTGATCTGGCAACATCCATACCGGGATTCTTTGACAGTCGGATTGCCGGATTTGACGGCTCGTTTTCTTCCTATTACTGGCTGCCGGATAAAGTAACGATCGGAGCAGCATTAGATCCGGGAATAACGGTTTATAAAGTCATTGACATCAATCAGGTTGGCGGAGAATTGCAGGGTATGAGTACGATCGCCTTAAATCTGTACGAATCAGTGATTCCGGAGAAAACATATAATATTATCGGTACCGGTCTTGATAATACTTTATATAATAAGCAGGACATTATACTTGCAGGAACTGCGGGTGCAGATATCAACCTGTTTGCTTCGTTTAACGGCAATAATGCTCTGATGAAGAAGTTCAAGTCATGGGGTGAGATCGGTGAAGCAAATGGTAAGGTAGAGATTAATTTCAGTGATCCAGAATTTGCAATCTCGGCTGATCTGTCACTGCTTGGATCAGAAAAGGCGAAGGCAGCAGCAAAGATAAATAAAGATGGTCTGGATGTATCTGCTTCTGTAGAACTTGGAATCTCAGGCTTTGGCTGTGAGGTAAACGGAAGTGCTGATGCAAATCTTGGTGGCAATCTGACCGGTGGATATATCAAGCTTGGTGTAAATGGTAACGTGGATATGGCACCTGCTAATGTTCATGCAAAGGGAGCATCGAAGCTTGCCGTTGACTGGGATTGGGATTTTAATAAAGCCAAGGTAACATTGAATTACAGTGGGAATAACGGCAAAGAGAAAGAAGCATCTATCTGGTATGAAGATAATGGAGAACTCTTCCTGTGGGATAAAGTTCATGCATCATCCAACTAAGGGGGTAACAGAAGCATATGAAAAGAGAGACAAGAATAGTAAGTAAAATATGTATATGGCTATTAATGGTGACTATTGCAGTTGGCTGTCTGATACTTCCGGTTCATGCAGCGGAGACAGAGGTAACGATCGATCTGGATTATGAATATACAGAAGCAGTCTTTTATGTGACGTGGGAAAATTATGAACAGGCAGGAACTGTAACGCTGACGTCACCATCCGGTAAAGTCTACAGTAAGGATAAGACACCGGATCAGGTATACGAGTCAAATGGTGAAGCGATCGTTAATGTAGGAAAAGGAGAAGAAGGAACCTGGACAGTTAAGGTGGCAGGTGACAATATGGGAACTGTAGATGTAACAGTCGGTGAACTTCCGAATTCTTTAGTGATCAGCAAATTTGCGGTAACACAGAATACAGATGGAAGTGTAACAGCAGACTATAAGATCACAGACAGCCCGGATGAGATCTATGTAGAAATATTTGCAGATACAGACTCTGAGGGATTTGACGGAACTTGTGTTTACAGTGAATATATGGATAAGAAGGGTACTGTTTCCTTTGATCTGGACAGCCTTTCAAGTGGTGAGTATCATTTTTATATCCGTGTATCTGTGGATGGAATCTATCAGCGGGCGTACAGTGACGGATTTGTCAGCTATCAGAATCCGAATGATTCACAGAAGGTAGACGGTGTAAAAGGCGGAACCTATAACGAGGGTTATTATATTTCATGGAATGCAGCAGAGGATGAAGCTTATACAGTGCTTGTATGGGACGAGGCTTATAATCTGATAAAGGAAGAAGCTGTTGGAGCGACAGATGCTTATTATGGAGATTATGCAGAAGATGCATCCAAAGTATATCTGGCAGTTGTGAGAACAAATGAGAGCTGTATGTATGATCTGATCACTGCAGATCCGGCAGTAAAAGTATCGGCAGATGTAGCCTTTGATACGGATTCGGATATGACAAAAAACAGTTTCATAAATGCAACGGTGACATTAGATACTAACAGCACATTTGATGCATATCTGGGAGAACAGAAAATTCTGGAGGGAGAAAAAGAATCCAGCATGTATCGTGTGAATCTGGAAGATGGTGATAACACAGTTTCATTTGTAGTAACAGATGGAACAGGAAATGCAGCCGAATTTTCAAAAGATATCTATGTAGATACGATTCCACCGCAATTATCTGTATCCGAAGACATAAACGGAAAAGTAGTAACGGAAGGCAGCATCTATCTGAATGGATATACGGAAGCCGGTGCAGTTCTTACATTAAACGGAGAACCTGTTGAACTGACACAGAACTATTTTAACAAGAAGATAACGCTGTCAGGCGGTGAGAATACGATAACATTAATTGCCGAAGATGCAGTGGGAAATCAGTCAGTGTATTCAGCAACAGTCACCTATGAATCAGGAAAAACAGTGAAGCGGATATTTGAATATATCGCACTTGGCGGCTTGTTTCTCGTATTGTTGATCCTTTATATCATTGTATTCGTAAAGGGCAGGAAAAGGAGGAAGCAGTCATGATCGTATATACTATTATTCAGATCCTTCTTACACTTGCAGGTGCGGGTGTGATCGGTTACAGCATCTATCTGACAATACAGGTATCAGGAGATAAACTGCTGACGCTTGACAGTGAGCTTGGCTACCGTTATGCTACATCCTATCATCGGTGGCAGTTATATGCCGGGATTGCGATCGTTTCCCTGCTTATCTTATGGATCGTATATATTCTGATCGTTCGGGCATACAGGGTAAAACACAGAGAAGAACGTCTGGCGAAGAAAGCTGAGAAGAAAAATGAGAAGAAGCTTGCCAGAGAACAGAAGAAGCAGCAGAAAAAAACTACATCAGAAAATCAGCAGTCGGAAAGCGGAGAATATATACAGCCTGTAAATGCTCAGAACATGCAGCAGCCATATACACAAGGCTATTATCCGAATGCGCAAAACTATTACCCGGATGGCTATGCGGCAAATACGCAAAACTATTACCCGGATGGCTATGTGGGAAATGCGCAAAGCTATTACCCAAATGGCTACGAAACGAATGAGCAGGGCTATTATCCGAGCGGTTACGAAGCAAATACGCAAGGTTATTATCCGAATGGCTACGAGGCAAATGGGCAGGACTATTATTCGAATGGCTATAATGCGGATGAACAGGGCTATGCATCAAATGCCTATGACGTAAATACAAAGATATATGATCAGAAGGCTAATAGTCAAGATATATCATCAGATAAAGCAGATTCTCAAGAGATGAAACAGGAATGGAATGGGAAAGAGTTGTAACCAAGAATGTATTACCAAATGCAGTCGTAGTCAGCAACCCGGCCAGAGTCCTGCGGATAGTAAATAAAGAAGAAAAATAGAAAAGCGATTGTTCATATCGTAAATTAAAAAGAAAGAGACATTGCCGTTAGGTACTATCTCTTTCTTTTTGCTTTATTCTCTAGCCTATCTCGCCATGCTTTTCATAGCTGGTGATACGGGAGATGGAATTGTCTTCATTTACAAAGACTACCGTTGGTCTGTATTCTTTGGCTTCTTCAGGTGTCATAGAAGCATAACACATCAGAATGATATGGTCGCCTACCTGAACCTGTCTGGCAGCTGCACCATTTAAACACATAACACCTGATCCCGGTTCTCCTGCGATCGTGTATGTCTCAAAACGATTTCCATTTTCAATATCAACAATCTGCACCATTTCATATTCAAGAATTCCTGCTTTCTTTAAAAGCTCAGAGTCTACGGTGATACTGCCGACATAATTCAGTTCAGCCTGTGTAACAACGGCTCTGTGGATCTTACTTTTTAACATGGTAATATTCATTGGAATGACACCTCTTTATTCTTTCTCACCGCACATACTATAACATAAAAAGAAAAAATGCAATATAGAAATACAAGAAATTGTAGAAAAAGGATGCAAAAAGGATGCAACTATATTGCATAAAATATGTAGTGGTCATGTACATTTAATATGTCGGGGAAAATGAAAAGAAAGCTTAAGAAAGTTTAATAAAAAAATAGACCCGTATTAATGAACAAAATCAATGGTTTGTGTTAATATTTTTACAGCGCTGAAAAAATATAATAATTTTGTTTGTTAGAATGCAGGATCACAGCAGGAGGTAATTATTTTGAGAAAAATAAGAAAAGACACAGCAGGTATTAAGAAAACACAGGTAAATAGAAAGCTGCATTATAAAAAGATGGCAGCACTTGCCGTAGCAGGAGTTCTGGTGGCAGGAACGGCACTTACAGGCTGTGGAAAGAAGAATATAGATTACAGTGTAGACGGTGGATCAGGAAATGGAGGAAGCGCAGACAGTGGAAGTCTTCAGGGTAAATACGGAATTCCGGAATCCTGTGATACAACACTTGATACAGGAAGCAGTGGCTTGAGCAAGCTTGCGATCGAAGCAGATGAGGTATCAGTTCCAAGTACAGTGGATCTTCCAATCGTATATGCAAAGAAAAAAGAAATTTCAAATGATGCAAAAAAGCAGCTTGTAGAATCGCTTCTTGAAAAAGATAAAGGCATTTATGCATTTGATTATGACAATATGACAAAATCTGATATTCAGGAGCAGATCGATCAGTATGAGAAGGAAAAGAAGAATTCCATAGCCAATGGAGATACATCCGGTGCATCTTGGTATGATTCTATGATCGATGGTTTAAAAGATCAGCTTCAGAAGGCACCGGATGAATATCCGGCAGCTAAAGATTATTCCGGTAAAGAACTTCTTGGAGAGATTAATGGAAGAAAATTCCTTGTTAATGTAGATGATCAGGTGGGAGTAAGCGGCTTCGTGGGTCTGAAAGATCAGTTGATCACCTACCGTCCAAAGGATGGAGCCAGCGGTGTATATTTTTCCACACCGGATACCGGTGATGATCTGACGGATGTTGATATGTCATCCACAAATGTATGTACATTCTCAAAAGATGAAGCACAGTCGATCGCAGATGCATTTGTAAATAAGATCGGTATGGCAGATGTAACTTTGAATAAGGCACAGGATCTTTACTGGTATTATTATGGAACAGATGGTACTACAGAGTCGGTGGATGTCGATGGATATGTATTTTCTTATACAAGATCGATCAATAATCAGCCGACAGCATCTGTGGACATATATAACGTTGATAATATCATGCAGGATGATGCCTCTGTAAGTGTTCCGGCTGAACAATGCGAAGTATATGTTGACTCAAATGGTGTTATATCGGCAAACTGGGTAAATTACCTTGAGATTACAGATAAGACGGAGAGCAAGGATCTGTTATCATTTGATGAGCTTCTAAAGAAAGCAAATACAAATATTGCGGAGTATTATACAACTTATCCAACCAGATATAAGAAGGTTGAATTCAATGACATGAAGCTTGCTTATTATCCGGAAAAGACTGATGAAGACGGAGTATTCAAATATGTGCCGGCATGGATATTAACCCAGTACGAAGATATGGCGGATGAATCAAATAATGCAGACTATCCGGATCAGATGGTGGTTTTAGATGCTACCGACGGATCAGTGATCGACCTTCTGGAACTGTCTAAGTCACTTGGAACATATCAGAATTATGATACTGATACGATTGCAAGAGATGTCTCCGATGAAGGAGATTCATCGATAACTTCTGTCGGAGATACAGATTCATCAGAGGATACAACAGATGCTTCTTCCGATACAACCGATGACACAACCGATGACACAACCGGTGACACAGCTGAAAAGTAATGAAATGACTCGGTAAATACATTTATAAATTAATCATTTACTGGATATGATCCAGAAGCTATAATAATGAGAGAAGAAAAGAGGAGGTCATTATATGCAGAACAAAAAAAATAATAAAGTGGGATTTCGTACATATCGTAAGAAAATGGCAGCTATGCTCTTGGTCGGTATGCTGGCAGTCAGCACAGCAGCAACCGGATGCGGAAAGAAAGATGTGGATTATGATGTAGACGGAAATGGAGGATCTGGAAGTGGAAGCAGCGCAGACAGCGGAAGTCTTCAGGGTAAATATGGTATTCCTGAGAGCTGTGATACACAGATCGCAACAGGTGATTCCGGTATCCAGAAGATTGCCATTGATGCAGAAGAGGTGATCGTACCGGATACAGGAGATCTGTATGTTGCACCTTGCAAGAAGAAAACCACGACAAATGATGATAAGAAGCAGACAGTAGAGGCTGTATTTGATAAAGATAAGGGTATCTATGAGTATGATTATGAGAAACGTACCAAATCAGATATTCAGGAAGAGATCGACATGTATGAGAATGAAAAGAAGAAAAATAGTTCTGATACAGATATGGTATCATACTATGATACATGGATTGAGGATCTGAAGACGGAAATGCAGACTGCACCGGATGAATATCCGGCAGCCGGCGATTATTCAGGTGATGCATTTATCGGATCGATCGGAGATCAGAAATTTACAATTTCAACACCGGATGAAGATAATGGTTCTACCGGATATTCATTATATTTTACCGGAGATACCTTGACCTATCGTCCAAAGGATGGAGCAAATGGCTGCTATTCCACAACTCTTGATGATTATATGCAGTATGAAAGTGACGATGCAAGCGCTGTAGATGCAGACATGAATAAGTGTACATTCTCAGAAGATGAAGCCAGACAGATGGCAGATGATTTTCTGGCAAAGGTTGGATGCACAGATGCATCATTAAAGAAGACATCAGCACTTTGCTGGGTTTACTATGATAATGATGGTAATAACTTAGATACAGAGGTTGATGGTTATACATTTACATATTCAAGAGCGATCAACAATCAGCCGACTGCTACTGTAAATGCATGGAATGTTGAAAATCTTCAGCAGGATAATGCTTCTATTGATATTCCGACGGAAGAATGTTCGGTTTCTATAGATTCCAATGGTATCAATGGAGCAAATTGGTGCGAATATCTGGAGGCAGACGGAGAACCACAGGCAGCAGAGATTCTCTCCTATAAAGATCTGCTTGCAAAGCTGGATGAAACGGTTCCTGAGTATTACAGCAAATATCCATCTAATTATAAGAAGATTGAGTTTAACGGAATGGAACTTACATACTACCTGAAAAAAGGCGAGAAAGATGGTGAGTTCGATTATGTACCTGCATGGATTCTGTCCCAGTATGATGAATATCAGGATTATTCAGAAAAAGACAATCCTACACAGCTGGTAGTTATAGATGCAAGAGACGGATCAGTGATCGATCTTCTGGAACTGTCCAAGTCACTTGGCACATATTATACATATGATGACACACCGACAGAAGACGGAGAAGATATCGATGATACTGATGATACTTCCTCCGAGGATAACAGTACAGAAGATACTTCCGCTGAGGACAATAGTGCAGAAGATACTTCTGAAGAATAAAACTATAAATTAAAACTGTAGATTAAAAAGGCACATCCATCGCCTTCTCTATATAATTAACATCGACATTTGTGTAGTTTCGTTATGAGACTTGCACTAGCTATCAGCACCAAGCCCATGTCTGAACCCGTCAGGGTGAGTTTGGGCGACTGCTGATAAATCAGTAAGTCCTACTAAACTCAGACTGCACCTTTGGTTTGTCTTCGCTAAGGGGACTTACATGGTACGCACTAAACTCAGGCATCGTTGTTGACTCGCCTTCGATAAGTGCTCCACACAAGCGTGCGAGTCGAATAGAAACGCAACAAGTCGTGTAATTATATAGAGAAGGCGATGGGTGTGCCTTTTTGATTATTCAGAAAATGTACAGATATGATGCAAAAATGATTGCATAGTGTGTTTTAATTAGAAAGTCGTAAGATGCCACGGATGGCTCGGTGATCGATCTGCTTGAATTATCCAAGACGGCAGGAAGTTTTTACAGTGGAGAGTAAACTGACAGAGATGAAAGGGGGAAAGGCTATGAAAAATAAAAGATTTAAAAGAGAGACAGCATGGCTGGTGGTTGGTACGCTGACGGTATCGACGATGCTTGCCGGCTGTAGCAAGAAAAATGTAGATTATAATATCGATGGCAGCAGCGGAAATAAGGACAGTGGAAGCCTTCAGGATAAATATGATATTCCGCAGTCATATGATGGAAGTATTGCGGTCGGAGATTCAGGACTTAGAGAGATCACCGTGAAGGTCAGTGACATCTCAATACCGGACACAGCGATAATGTATACAGAGAAATTATCCAAGAATAATACAGGACAGGAAGGGCGGAAAAAGGCAGCCGAAGCTATATTTGATAAGAGCAATGGAATCTATGCTTACGATGAGGATAATATGACAAAGGCAGATATAGAAGCTCAGATTGATTCCTGGGAGGCATATAAGAAGAATCTGGGAACGGATGCAGACCATATCAAGGAGGCAAATGATGCGATCGCAGAGCTTCAGGATAAACTGGAGAAAGCACCGGATACTTATCCTGCGGCAGGTGATTATTCTGCACTTCGTTATCTGGGAACGATCGGAGATCATGAGTTTATTTTTACACCACCAAATGATGAAGATACAGATTACAGTCTTGAATTAAAAGAGGATATAATATCGTACCGGTCACCGGATGAACCGATGGATTCGATAAGGAGTGGACAGTATATAGAATTAAACAGAAGCGTAGAAAATGGTAATGCAGGAGCAGAAGAAGCACAGAAGGCGGTAAATGAATGTAAGTATTCAGAACAGGAGGCACTTGAAATAGCAGAAGCTTTTCTAAAGAATGTCGGATGTAATGATATGTCGCTCAGTTCGACATCGGCGCTCGCATGGGATTATAATGATTTTTACAGTACGGTAGAGATAAATGTCGATGGATATTATTTTACATTCAACCATATGATAAAGGATCAGTCGATCGGAGAGGGACTATATGCGTGGAATGTTGATAATCTTACACAGATACATGCTGAAGTAACCATTCCTACGGATTCCTGCACGATCGTAGTCGATGATAATGGTGTCATCGGAGCGGATTGGACAAATAATCTTTCTTCTGAGGAAGAACCGGAAGCGGCAGAGATGCTCTCGTTTAAAGAATTGATGAAACGTGCAGATTCTTCAATCCCTGAATATTATGCCAAATACAGTACACAGTATAAAACGATTGAATATAACCGCCTGCAGCTTTGCTATTGCCTGAGACAGGGCGAGCAGGAGGGAGAATTTGAATATGTACCGGCATGGATATTTACACAGGTTGAAGAATATACAGACGATAATGGAAATGTTGAGGATGAATCAAATCCGAATCAGATGGTGGTGCTTGATGCGACAGATGGTTCCGTTATTGATATCGTGGAAGTATCAAAGGCACTTGGTACATATCGAACTATGAATGTAGAATCAGAATAGCAAATAATAAACAGTATCAGAATTTTATCTGAAATAAGAGGGAAAACGGGAAATTCTATGACAGGAAAGGATGAAGATCAATATCAATATGAAAAAATCAGGTATGAAACAAAGAAAGGGAATGGCGTTGTTATTTGCAGGCATATTAATGTTTACAGCCATAACTTCCGGCTGTGGGAAGAAGGATATCGATTATGATTCCGTGCAGCAGGAGGAAACGACACAGACAGGGCTGGATGTAAATGGTGACAGTGGAACGGTTTCTGCCGGTTATGATATACCGGAATCCTGTCATCAGATGATAGATCCGGCAGACAGTGAGCTGGAATCTATCGAGATCGCAGCAGACCGGATTCAGACATTTGATACGTCAGGTACGATCCGTGAATATGTGAAAAAGAGAAAGAGGACGCCGGAATATAAAGAAAAGGTGGTAAATGCAGTATTTGACCGGGATATTCAGCTGAGTGGTGAGAAAGCAAAGACAAAAGCTGATATAGAAAATGAACTGGATGCGGCAAAACAGGAATACGAAGATGCAAAAGCAAGAAAAGAAAACGGAGAAGCAATCTTTGAGGAGCAGTATACAGATGAGATAAAGAGACTGGAAAAAATGCTTGATGCAGCATCGGAGGATGGAGCAGCAGCTATTGATTATTCCGCTGATCTGTATAAGGGCATCCGTAATGATATAGAATTCGAGCTTGGTTTTCCATGTGCAGAATATCCGATGGCGCATTTTAAGATGACACAGAGTTTGATACAGTATCGTCCGCAGGATGGAGCCTCCGAGGTGGATATGATCCAGCTCCCGATGATGTCTGTAGAAGAATATAAGGAGCAGTCGGCATCCATGGAAACGGGAACCGAATCATCACAAGGAAATGGACAGGACGGAACGACAGAGGAAGAAACGGAAGCCATGGTGCATGATAACAAGTGTATCTATTCAGTCGATGAAGCAAAGATGATCGCTGATGATTTTCTTTTGGATCTGGGAATCAGTGATGTTCAGGTTAAAGGTGTCAGTGATCTGATGTGGGCATATTATGATGACAGCGGCAACCCTGTCGGTGCAAGTGAATGGGATGGTTATATTTTCCTGTATGGACGGGCGGCGGGTACACAGATGGTTGCTGATTATGCATATTATGATACTGATTATCTGTCAGGGGAAGATGGTGATATAGAACTTGATCTTCCGCATGAATCCTACACGATATATGTAGATGGAAATGGAGTTATCAATGCCGGCTGGAAAGATTATCTGGAACCGACAGGGCAGACAGACTCGGTCACATTACTTTCATTTGATGAAATGATACAGAAGGCAGAGAAAGCAATACCTGAATTCTATAAGAAATATAAGACCGGATACAGAGAAGTAATATTTGATCATCTGGAGCTTGGATATTGTCTGAGGCAGACTGAGGATCAGGATACATACTGTTTTGTGCCTGCATGGATATTCAGCAGGCATGAGGAAGCAGATAATGATCATGATGATCCATATACGTCACAGCTGGTAATTTTAGATGCCGTAACGGGTGATCTCATAGATCCTGTGCCACTGTCTGAGCGCCTTAATATTACGGCAGATGAAGACTGGGGATTTATAGCTGAGAATTAAATTTTACTTGATATTCACCCATGGTTATGTGAAAATGGTAACAGGTAAAAATGGGTTACGTGTATATTAAGGAAGAAAGTATATGAGTACACAAAACAGTCTTGTTATCATAAAAGAGAAAATAGAAGGTATCATGCTCGATGATAAACGTATGAAAGCAGATGACATTGCAAAAAAGGTCTTGAAGGGCAGAAAATACGAATGCAGCACTCCTCCAAAGTGGATGCAGGATGAGTTTGAGATCACAAAGGTCGAAGAAAAGCTTGGTGTATGTTATTATGTGAAGCCAAAAGGAAAAGAGGTTAGAAATTTCTTTTTCTATATTCATGGCGGCGGGCATTGCATGGAGATCAATAGAAATCAGTGGGAATTTGTTGCATCCGTCATCGAGAAAAATGGTTACGGTGCGATTGTTCCGATCTATCCATTGACACCGGAGTTCTGTGCACAGGATACATTTGATATGCTGATCGGAGCATATCGTCATCTGACAAAGAAAATGTCAATCGACCGACTGGTAGTAGTCGGAGATTCGACCGGTGGCGGACTTGCGCTATCACTGGCAGTTCTTTCATGGAAAGAAGGTATCAGGAGACCGGATAAACTGATTCTGTTATCTCCGGCGATGGATACTGAATTTATGGATGGTAATATGGCGAACCTAATGATGGATCGAAAGAAGGAGATGCGGAAGTATTATTATCGTCCGGGAATAAAAGAATTTTTGAGAAAATACTGGATCAGGGATTTGTATCATCAAAATGAATATACCTGTCCGGTATACGCAGATCTGACTGATATCTGTGATGAGATTGCCATTTTTACGGTAGAAGATGATCTGTTAAACGGATATGCAAGATATCTGTATGATCGACTAAAGAAACAGCAGATTCGAATCCATTATTTTGAATATTTCGGGATGCCTCATGATTATATCGAGCATCCTCATATTCCTGAGTGCCGTATGATCATCAATCGTATCAGTGACAGTATTAAGGATGAAGCAAAACTCGTAAACCCGGAGATCAAGCGGGCAGTGTGGGCAAGATCCATGGTGGCGGAACGCTATCCAAAGATTTATCAGGATGATGAATCTATTAAGCTTGCAATCAAATTGAATGTTTCCCATAAGGATCTGAATGCGATGTATTCGGAATATGACCGCCTGGTTAAGATGGGAAGAATCGTAGAGATTGACAAACGGGTAAAACAGTTTATTATGAGGTATGCAGATGGGATCATTGTAAATGTCGGGGCGGAACTTGATACCATGTTTTCGCGGATGGATAACGGAAGGATCCGATGGTATAATGTAGATATGCCTGAGACAATGGAACTTCGCCGCAGAATGCTGGAGAGCAAGGATAGGGAGCAGAACATTGGAAAATCTATTTTGGATTTTACTTGGCTTGACAGTGTTAAGAAGAATCAGGGAGAAGCGATATTATTTGTATGCTGTGATGTTACGAAGTATTTTACAACAAAGAAACTACAGGCGTTTCTTGATGCTATATGGCAGCGGTTTCCGGGGGCTGAGGTTTTGTTTGATGTCAAGAATTCTGTTGGCAGAAAGCAGGCAAATCTGAAAGTATTAACAGGAAAGAAGAAAGGCGCGTTTATAAAGGTAAGTATCGATAACTGTACAAGTCTGATGTATGACTGGAATATCAAATACAGAGTGTTATATGACAGAGCGATTCTGAATAAAGAAGATATTACAGATATGTTTTCGGATAATGTGGCAAGACGATATCGCCATGCAATCAGACGAAAATATGATAAAATTATTCAATTGAGACTTGGTACAGAGCGAATCCAATTTTAAACGGCTTGTGGCAGACATGAGAGAAATAGACAGAAAAAAACAACTTGAAAAACGTATGAAATATGCGGTATGCATTATAACTGGTATTGTGATCGGTATTATAGCGGGTATCTGTATAGGAGTGGAGCATAATAAGACGACAAGGTCGAAGCCTACGTTATATACAGAAGTAACTTATGGGGTGGAGCTTCCACCGGGTGAACTCGCAAATCTGATCTACGAGAATTACTGGAATTATATCAAGCAGAGTTATATCATCGTCGGTGATGATCGTGAGACCTGCCAGCTCTATAAGATCAGCAGCAAGGTAGCCAGACATAATTATGATCTGGAACGATTTCAGCTGGATGATGATGGGTATATGCGTTATTCAGATGATAATATCAAGAATGCTAAGCTGGGAATCGATGTATCCGGTCATCAGGGAACGATCGACTGGGATCAGGTAAAAGAAGCCGGTATCCAGTTTGCAATGATCCGTCTTGGTTATCGTGGATACACTCAGGGTGGATTGGCATTGGATGATAATTATGTAACGAATATAGAGACTGCACTCGAAAGCAAGATGCCGGTCGGTGTATATTTCTATACACAGGCGGTAAGCTACGAGGAAGGCGTGGAAGAGGCACAGTATGTGCTCAAGAACATTGCTGATTATAAGATCAGTTATCCGGTAGTGATCGATACGGAGAAGATGGAAGCGGACGGCGCCCGTGCCAATGATATCTCAAATGAGGAACGGACGGATGCAATCGTTGGATTCTGCGATACGATCAGGGATGCAGGATATACACCGATGATCTATGCAAACAGGAACTGGTATGCACAGAATCTGGATATGGATCGGCTGGGAGATTATCAGCTGTGGCTGGCACAATATTCCAATGTACCCGATTTCCCATATTTGTTTACCGGCTGGCAGTACACCAGCGAGGGAAGTGTGCCGGGAATCTCCGGCTCGGTGGATATCGATGTCTGGATGAAATAAAGAACTTTAATAATGTTGGTTATAGTACAGAATCCATCTGCTTCACAACAATATAGAGCAGATGGATTCTTGTCTATGATAAAAGATAAAATTATAAAATTAAAACATCCATATTTTATAATACAGATAAATGCTGTAAATAAAGATATGGATGTTTTTTTATGTGATAAATCGTCTTATTTAATTGTAAAGATTACGTTCTGAACCTTGCCGTTCTTTGACCAGATGGTCAGGGTATGTGTACCCTTTTTCTTAACGACTGTGTTCTTCTTAACTGCTTTGCCGTCCAGTTTCATCTTTACAAGGCTCTTGCTGTTTGATACTGTGATCTTCTTGCCGGCTTTGTAGGACTTGTTGTTCTTAACGGCTGTTGTCTTTGCTGTCTTGGTTGTCTTAGCTGTAGAAGCGTAAAGATTCTTTTTCTTTGAAGCATCCTTGATCGTCCATTTTACTGTCTTTGACTTGTTGGACAGTTTACCGTTTGTTGTCTTGATCTTAGACTTCATGGTAACATTGGTCTTCATAAAGAACTGGATGTTTGACAGATCATAATTGTCGTTAGCCTGAAGCTCTGCTGCTTTGCTGGTAAGCCCTGCGATACAAGACATGTTCTTTGCGGCGTTATCAGGATCAAAGGTTGCATAGAAGAAATCTTTGGTAAGACATACATTTGTATATCCGGCTTCTTCTAACAGCTTCTCAATATCTGTCATTTTTGCATTTTTTGCAGATGCTGTAAAGGTGTGGTAGGTGATGCCGTTGATTGTCTTTTTGGCATATACAGCTCCTGATCCTTTCAGTTCTTTGATGAGATCTTCTGTTGTGGTTTCACTCATGGTTGCAATAGCGGATAACAGTTCATCGTCATAGCCAACCTGAATAGAGAAGTCAGCCTTAGTTGCCGATTTGACTTTTATGGTAGTTGTAGTTTCTGATGCACAACCTGTCATCATAAGACCAAAGATACAGACACATAAAGCCAGTAATAAGTGTTTCATTTTTTTGTTCATAGATACCCTCCTATAATATAATTTTGTCTACAGCCTTAGTCTATCATCCGCGATTTCTAAAGTAAAGGCAAATTCCGGATTTTGTAGCTTAATAAATCTTATCTGTGGTATAATCCTTGAAATAGATAAATAATTTCATATATCGGAAATATGAAAAAAGAGATTATTATGAATGAGCCTGCAAAGATACAGAAAATCATATAGTAGGAGGTTGTGAATTCCTTGAAGTTCTTACTGGCAGCATTAAACACAAAATATATTCATTCAAATCCGGGTATTTATTCCCTGTATTCTTATTCGGTAAAGAGACAGCCGTCTCTTGCAGAATATATTGAGATTGCAGAATATACGATCAACAATCAAAAGGGAGAGATTCTTGCAGATATCTATAAGAGAAGACCGGATGCAGTTGGATTTTCCTGTTATATATGGAATATCGAGATGATCCGTGAGATCATAAAAGAATTGAAGAAGCTCCTTCCGGATACAGATATCTGGGTCGGTGGTCCGGAAGTAACCTATGATGCTGATAAGCTTCTTGCGGAGATGCCGGAGCTTACAGGAGTTATGGTTGGAGAAGGAGAGGCAACCTTTTATGATGTGCTGAGAAGATATCTTGATATTGGAAATATTCATAATACTGGGAAGTCCTATGATATTGGGAATGCCTGTAATACTGGGAATTCCTGTGGTATTGAAAATTTCCGTGATACCGGAAATTTTCGAGATATTGACGGACTGGTGCTTCGGGAAGGAGAAGATATTATTTGTACGAAGCCAAGAGGACTTACCGATCTGTCGGAGCTTCCGTTTCTGTATTATGACTTGGACACTTTTAAAAATAAGATCATTTATTATGAGAGCAGCAGAGGCTGTCCGTTCCGGTGCAGTTATTGTCTGTCGTCGATTGACAAACGGGTTCGTTTCCGCAGTTTTGATCTGGTGAAGAAGGAACTGCAGTTTTTCCTAGATCATCAGGTAAAACAGGTAAAGTTTGTAGACCGGACATTTAACTGTTCCCATGAACATGCAATGGAGATCTGGAGGTATATCAATGAACATGACAATGGGATCACAAATTTTCATTTTGAGATCGCAGCAGACATTTTAAATGAGGAAGAATTGGAGCTGGTCAACAGTCTGCGGCCGGGGGCAATACAGATGGAGATCGGAGTACAGTCGACAAATCTGCAGACGATACGGGAGATCGATCGTGTAATGGATGTTGATAAGCTGGCAAAGATCGTTGCCCGGATCCATCAGGGACATAATGTGCATGTGCATCTGGATCTGATCGCGGGGCTTCCGTATGAGGATTATGAATCATTTGCACATTCCTTTAATGATGTATATGCGATGAAGCCGGAGCAGCTTCAGTTAGGTTTTTTAAAGGTACTAAAGGGTTCGAAGATGCATGACAATGCAGAACGGTATGGCTTACAGTATACGAGCTGTCCGCCGTATGAAGTCTTATTTACAAAGTGGATATCTTATGATGAGATCCTGCGATTAAAGCAGATCGAAGAAATGGTAGAGATTTATTATAACAGCTGTCAGTTTGAGAGCACGCTGCCATTCCTGGTGGAAGAATTTGATTCGCCGTTTGATTTTTATGCGAGCCTTGCTTCTTATTATGATGAAAAGGGATATTTTATCCAGACACCGGCGAGAATCTATCGGTATCATGTACTGCTTCATTTTGCAGAAGAACACTTCCCTGAGAAGACAGAACTGATTCGGGAAATGCTGGTATTTGACTTATATCTTCGTGAGAATATGAAGACCCGACCGGATTTCGCCCCGGAACAGGAGGGTGTGAGAGATTTGTTCCGGGACTTCTACATCCGTGAGGCCAACGACCACAGATACCTTCGGGAAGAAGACTATCATGGCTGTGACTGGAAATCTATGTCCAGAATGACACACATAGAAAAGATTTATTACAACAGAGAGACGGGAAATCGTCTGTCTGAAGTATGCTATATATTATTCGATTACAAACGCCGTGATCCGCTGACCGGGGATGCAAAGTATATGATAGTAACACCTGTCGCATCTATGTGATATAAAGTTTGGCTGCCTTATGTTGTCCGGGCTACTGTTATTCTGCGGGTGTATATGTATCCTATCTCATGTTGTCCGGGATACTGCCGGTATACTTTGTATGTCTTGTTTTTTTCTATTCGTTGCAAATGTCCGATTCGCTCATGCTCCTGTGCCAACTCGCCTTTCAGGCTCAAACAGGCACCCGCATTCGTTGACAATTTGCATCTCATAACGAAAAAAAGCAAACGACAGTACAAAGTGTACCGGCAGTCGCCCGG
>NZ_QTMQ01000013.1:0-69152 GCF_003604095.1 Clostridium sp. AF15-41 | reverse complement strand
AGCAAACGACAGTACAAAGTGTACCGGCAGTCGCCCGGACAACATGAGACAGGATACATATACACCCGCGTACCGGCAGTAGCTCAAACAACATGAGACAGGATACATATACACCCGCGTACCGGCAGTCGCCCGGACAACATGAGACAGGTTACATATACACCCGCGGAACAGCGCTGTTGACGAAGATTGGATTGATCGGAAATGTAACCGTATCACCTACCGAGATATTACATCCTGTTGTATCCACGATAACGGAGTTCATACTGATCTGACCTAACACCGGAAGCCGGTAGTCTTTAAAACTGGCAGCCGGTGTCTTTTTATGGAAAGTGCCTTTTAATTTATAATAAATACGGATCGGAGAGAAGAAATTTGTTCGGGAATCGGTGTGGCGTTCCATTCCAAGCCCATGATAATATCCGGCGGAGATAACGGCTGTCTTTGCATTGTGTGACAGTTTAAAGCTGTGACCATAGCCAATGTTGTGACCGGCCGGCAGTTCATAGATATCGTCCACATAGGCGGACAGATTACAGACCTCACGAAAACCATAATCATTTGGAACCGCAAGTCTGCCAAGAAAAGCAGAACCGATGCGGATGGCATCTAAGTTCATGGAAGGATATTTTATCATCGAAGTTGAAGATGAGATATGACGGATGCCTACCGGGACGCCATCTTTCCGGAGAGCATCACAGAGATGGGTAAAATCCTGAAACTGTTTCTTCACATAGTATTCATTTCTGCAGGCTGCCGCATGAAAATGAGAGAAGATGCCGGTGATTTTTATATGCCTCAGTGATTGAATTGTATTGGCAATCTGTTTTTCATCTGAACATAAGAAGCCGTATCTGCCAAATCCGGTGTCAATGCAGAGATGTGCATGGACTGTCGGATGGTTCATATAGGCGGCCGTTTCATCGATCACATGCGCACAGTCGGTACTGGTGATGCTGAGCGTGATATCGTGATCGATCGCAGTCGTGATATCTTCTGAGTTATATAATGGAGTCATCAGCAGGATATTTCCCGTGATTCCGTTTCTGCGTAAGGTGACAGCATCTGACAGTTCGGTTACACCATAGTTATCAATACCCTTTGATTGTAAGAACGATGCAAATTTTGTAAGTCCAAGCCCATAAGCGTTCCCCTTTAATACTGCTATGACCTTTGCGCCGTTTGCCAGACGTTTGATGATCCGTATATTGTTATCCAGTGCATTTGTTTTGATTGTAAGAGTTGTCATGTCCTCAAGTTCCTCCGGTTTCATGTAAGTATTTATATTATTGGTCATCTACAGACATATGGTCTGTTGTCGAAACTCGCTGCCCGGGCATGAGCGGTTGTTCATTTATTTGATGTATCTAGCATATATTTGAAATGCATCATTTTTGTATATAAACCGACACAGAAATGCAATATCTTTGAACTTTTTTTGCATCGTTTGTATGCAATCCGGAAAAGTGGATGTTGTATAAGAGAAAAATGTGATAAACTATTTATAAGTAAAAACAGGATGGAAATCGTTTATGCATACACTGATAACAGAGATTCGCGATAAACAGAATATTACAAAAGAACAGCTTCAGCTTCTGCTGGGAACAGACGATCAGGAAATGATCGAAGAATTGATGGCATGTGCCAGAACAGAAGCGCAGAAGGTATATGGAAATAAAGTCTATATGCGTGGACTGATCGAGTTCACAAATTATTGTAAAAATAACTGCATTTATTGTGGGATAAGAAGAGATAACTGCCATGTTGATCGGTACCGGCTGACCAAAAATCAGATTCTTGACTGTTGTCAGAGTGGATATCGGCTCGGTTTTCGGACATTTGTGTTACAAGGAGGCGAAGATCCGTTTTATACAGATGACCAGATCTGTGAGATCGTATCAGAGATCAAACACCAGCATCCGGACTGTGCGATCACATTGTCAATCGGAGAGAAAAGCAGGGAAGCCTATGAGCGGTATTTTGCTGCCGGGGCGGAACGTTATCTGCTTCGTCACGAGACTGCGGATAAGGCACATTATGAGAAGCTTCATCCGAGAGAAATGTCATTTGACAACCGGATCCGGTGCCTGCATGACCTGAAAGAGATCGGTTATCAGACCGGGTGTGGCTTTATGGTCGGTTCGCCATATCAGACGGTCGATACGCTATATGAGGATCTCTGTCTGATCAAAGAACTGGAACCGGAAATGTGCGGAATCGGACCTTTTATTCCGCAGGCAGACACACCATTTGGAAAAGAGGCTGCCGGAACACTTGAGATGACCTTACGGCTGCTGTCGATTATCCGTCTGATCCATCCTACTGTGCTGCTTCCTGCGACAACAGCACTTGGCACGATCCATCCGCTTGGCAGGGAGAAGGGGATTCTTGCCGGGGCAAATGTTGTGATGCCGAATCTGTCACCGGTCGGTGTCAGGAAAAAATATCTGTTATATGACAATAAGATCTGCACCGGGGAAGAAGCCTCGGAGTGCTGTGGCTGTATGATGCGGAGAATGCAGGGAATCGGATACGAGGTTGTGGTTGACCGTGGCGACCATCCATCGTATGACAAGAAAAGATGAATGCATATATTGGAGGAATGCAAACACGGGAGAGGCTTTTTAGCTGAAGGTGAAAATATCTTTGTTATTGCAGATTTTATGAAAGAAAGATGTTGGAACACATTCTGATTATTAAGAACTGCATGTTTTACATTCTGCAATAAGACAGCAAATAAAATGGGCGGTTCTCTGTCACTGACTAACTATATATTGACATTAGCGAAGATTTCGTCATGCGATGCACATTGCCAGTAAATACGGGTGCCTGTCTGAGCCGAAGGCGAGTTGGCACAGGAGTATTTACGAATCAGGCATGTGCATCAAATAGAAATCATAGCGAGTCAATTATAGATAGTCAGTGGCAGAGAACCGCCCATTATATATGCGTTCGTACTACAGAATGTCGATGTACTCATCGGCGAGAGCCTTGTTCATACTGCGGACAGCACAGAACTTGCCGCACATACTACAGGTATCGGAGTGATCATCCTCCGGCATACGACTGTCGCGGATCGCTTTGGCTGTAGCAGGATCAAGTGCGCAGGCATACTGTGCATCCCAGTCCAGGACACGTCTGGCATCCGCCATCTTATCATCGATATCTCTGGCACCCGGAATACCCTTTGCAATGTCGGCTGCATGAGCAGCGATCTTCGATGCGATGATACCCTGTTTTACATCATCTACATTTGGAAGTGCAAGATGCTCGGCTGGGGTAACGTAGCATAAGAAAGCAGCTCCGTTCATGGCAGCAACAGCACCACCGATCGCGCTGGTGATATGATCGTAACCGGGAGCGATATCTGTAACCAGAGGCCCGAGAACATAGAATGGTGCGCCCATGCATAAGGTCTTCTGAACTTCCATATTTGCAGCGATCTGGTTAAGTGGTACATGACCGGGACCTTCCACCATAACCTGTACATTGTGTGCCCAGGCACGCTTTGTCAGCTCGCCCAGACGTACCAGTTCTTCAATCTGGCATACGTCAGTCGCATCTGCCAGACAGCCCGGACGACATGCATCTCCGAGGGAAATCGTAACATCATATTCCTCACAGATATCTAAAATCTCATCGAAATATTCATAGAACGGGTTTTCCTGACCGGTCATACTCATCCATGCAAATACAAGACTTCCGCCCCGGCTTACGATGTTCATTTTACGTTTATGTTTCTTGATCTGATCGATCGTTTTTCTTGTGATTCCACAGTGTAAGGTTACAAAGTCAACACCATCTTCTGCATGAAGACGGACAACATCGATGAAATCCTTTGCTGTCAGCTCTGCAAGATCACGTTGATAGTGGATGACACTGTCATAGATCGGAACTGTACCGATCATGGCAGGACATTCGCTTGTCAGCTTCTGACGGAATGGCTGTGTATTTCCATGACTGGACAGATCCATGATCGCCTCTGCGCCCATATTAACTGCGCTCATTACTTTTTCCATCTCAATGTTATAGTCCTTGCAGTCTCTGGATACTCCAAGGTTTACGTTGATTTTGGTACGCAGCATACTGCCGACACCTTCAGGATTCAGACAGGTGTGTTTCTTATTAGCACAGATGGCAACCTGTCCCTTTGCAACTAAATCCCTGAGCGCCTCGACAGCCATATGTTCCTTTTTCGCTACGATCTTCATCTCCGGAGTGATGATCCCTTTTCTGGCTGCGTCCATTTGTGTTGTGTAATTTTCCATATTATCCTCCTTATCACAACCAATGTTATTTTACGTGGCAGAAAGTGGTGCTCCCGATCTGCCACAGAGCAATAAAAAAAGATGCCGCAGGGCACCTCTAATACACATCCCTACGTTAGCATTACCTAAATCAGGTTCACAGGTCGAGAACTTCATTCTCCTCTCAGCCGGCTAATTTGTCAGCTCCCTGAATATATAAATATTGGAAATATTATATGCCAGAATACGACATAATTCAATGATAATTTTTCAACATAAAAGATAAATAAGGGCTTGCGTCCGATACATGAATCAGGTGCAGTACCGGAAAGTACGATCTGTCAGGATCCTTGCAAATATCAGACCGAGAGGCAGAGTAATAATGATCATGATCGCAGATGAAAGCCATGAAACAGCCTCTGTTAAAGACATGATACCAAGATTATAGAAAGCACGATAAAGGTAAAGTCCCGGAACCATGATAACGATGGACGGAACGGTCAGAGAGATTCTTGGATATCCGTTATTCCTTTTTATAACGGAGGCAAGAAGACCTGCGGTTAATGCGCCTGCAAATGCGGCAACAGCCGGAGGAGTGCTTGTATAATCGACAAGCTCCAGCCGGAGAGTATTTGCAACTGCTCCGATACAGGCAGCGGTGACAGCCATCGGAATTGAGCTGTTAAACATAATGGAGAAACCGAAGACTCCGCAGAAGCTTGTAATGATCCGCAGGATAAGCTTTGTACCTACAGCCAGATTCAAAGCGGAGAAATCCTGAGGATGAAAATGTAACAGCAATGCCATGATCCAGGCGAACATAGTGGCTACTAAAACTATGATGACAGAGTAGCTCAGACGTTCAAGCCCGGACCGAAGATCCAGTTTAGCCAGGTCAATGCCGCTTGTTATGAATGGAAATCCGGGAATGATAAACAGCATTGAGCAGATATAGCCAGCTTCATGGAGTGCAGATACGTGGAAGAAGATTTCTGCAAGGTGAAAGCAGATGGCATATGTCAGGCATGCGGCTGATATGGATACTGCTATGTTAAAGAAAAGGGTAAAATGGTGCTTGATCATTTTGGTACGGATGACATTTCCAACACCGGCTGCAATAAAAGCCAGGATCATTTCAACAGGACCGCCGCCTAATAGGAAGGTAAATGCACAGCAGGCGAGGGCTGAAGCCAGACCCAGTTTTGCAGGTGAATAAAGTGTATGAATCTTCTCAATCTGATCAAGACGCCGGTGGATTTCCTCACCCGTCAGATGGGCTTCTTCTTTTGGAAAATTATCAACGAATTGTTCCATCCGATAGAGCTTCGAGGTGTTTACACCGGTATTTGCAATGCTCAGAGACTGTGAAACGCAGTCGGTTCCATCAAAACAGTTGAATTCAATGGACATCAATCCGACATCAACGGTGCAGGTTACGCCCAGTTCTTTGGACAGGCGGTTCATGGAAGTACGAACACGCCAGGCACCTGTTCCACAGGAGAGCATAATTAACCCGACCCTTCCAATAACAGAGGCTTTTTCTATCAGCCCCGCCTTGGCGATCAGGACATTGCTATCGTTTTTTACATAATCATGCCATGGAATTTCCATATGGTTTTTTTCCATGATATCTGTATAATTACTGTTCTTTGGCATAGATGATCTCCTCCGCTTTTTCAATATGATGTTCCAGATTCGTCAGGAATAATGAATTTGGAAGGAATATGCCGATTTCATCATATCGGGAATTGTTTTTCACCAGAGAATCCTGTCCATAGAAAATGTAGGACATAGGAAGCTCCTTTTCCAGTGCGATCATAAGATCCCATACAGCAGAATATGCTTCTGCTTCTGTCTCCTTTTGCTTTACAGTATCGGGAAGCTCGCGGATCAACAGTACACCGTCACTTTTTTCCAGAATCTTCTGTTCCGGTTTCATGTCATTTGCGGCATAATCGTGACTGTATCTGTATGCGCGGGCTAGATAGATATTTTTATTGTTTCTAAGTGTCTGATAGATCTTATGAAAATGACGATATTCTTTTTCCCGGATCGAAGTTTTGTATTCAGGAAGCAACTGACCATTGTCATCTGTCATAATGACAGGATTTGTTTTGCCATCTGCGTTGAATCGATATGGGATCAGAAAGGAATTGCGCAGAAGATCAAACAGGGTATTGTTGCAGATCGCCATAAGAAATGCAGACAGATCCCGGTTATGATAGGAATTGAATAGTGCCTGTGCAAATTCTTCTGCCGGAAGTGGTGCGTCGTAAGCATCATCGTTATAGCACAGGTAATTTGCAAATGTTTCCTGTAATTTCTCACATGCCCATGGATCATTCAGGATTTTTTCAAATAAGAAATCTGCTCTTTTTTCTCGTGGAAAAATTGTAGTTTCGTTCATGCTTAACCGACTTCCTTTCTTTTTCTGTTCTGCACAATTATACTATTGGCAGAAAGATAAGTAAAAGATATAATTGATATGACAGACATAATCATTTGATATGATAAAAGAAACGGAGAAGACAGATGAATATTAACTTTGAATATTATAAAATTTTCTATTATGTGGCAAAATATCATAATTTTACAAAGGCTGCGAAGGTTCTGGAAAGCAGCCAGCCAAATGTTACAAGAGCGATGAACTGTCTGGAACAGCAGATGCACAGTACCTTATTTGTAAGAACCAACCGGGGCGTTCAGCTTACACCGGAGGGAGAAAAACTATATATGTATGTGTCGGCAGCTATGCATCAGTTATTAACGGCAGAGGATGAACTGGCGGACTATTCGGGCATGGTACATGGAAGTATATCGATCGGAGCCAGCGAGACAGCGTTAAATATATATTTGTTTGATAAATTAAGGTCATTTCATACTGCATATCCGGGAATTCGACTGAGAATCTATAATCATTCCACGCCGGAGGCAGTAGATGCAGTAAAGAGCGGTAAGATTGATTTTGCTGTTGTGTCGACACCGGTGGAAGCAGACTCGCCCCTTGAAACCAGAATGTTGAGATCGTTTCGGGAGATCCTGATCGGTGGACAATCCTTTAAAGAGCTGCAGGGAAAGACGGTGTCTTTAAAAGAATTAAAGAATTATCCGTTGATCAGTCTTGGAAGAGAAACGATGACATTTCGATTCTATGAGCGGCTGTTTTTAGCGCACGGGATAGAATTTGCACCGGATACGGAGGCTGCGACAACAGATCAGATCCTGCCGCTTGTCCGTTGTGAGCTGGGACTGGCATTTATACCGGAATCCATGGCAGGTGAGGCGCTCGAACGCGGAGAAGTAATACAGGCAGTCCTAAAGGAGAAAATTCCTGACCGGCATATCTGCATGATATATGACAGCCAGCATCCACTGAATACAGCCGCAAGATCATTTCGCAGATTATTGGAAGCAGACTGCGAAAAGGTAAACACCCTCAATCGGGGCATCGATTGAGAATATGCTGCTTCGGGCTGTTGAGCTGGGACGGGGTACTTTATGGATTACAAACACCTGCTTTGCGTATCTGGAGCTTATAGATTATATAGGGACGGATACGCAGTTAATCGGAGCGGTAGCGGTTGGTTATCCGGCAGAACGTCCGGTAGCCAGACCGAGGAAGCCACTTGAAGAGATTCTGGAATACAGAGAGTAACATATAAAGAAAAAAACAAAAGAAAAGAGGAATGAATATGAAGATCAAAAGAATTGCATTGATCGGACTTGGAGCCATGGGTGTATTTTTTGCACCAAGATTATATGAAGCATTTGGAGATGATTTTTATATTATTGCAGGTGGTGAACGTAAAAAACGCCTGGAAAGTAAAGGAGTTACGATCAATGGCGTCAACTACAGATTTCCGATCGTGACACCCGAAGAACAGGGAGAGCCGGCGGACCTGATCCTGATCGGTGTAAAGGGCTATGGATTTGTGCAGGCAATAGAAGATATCCGCCATCAGGTAGGTGAACATACATTGATCCTGTCTTTGCTAAATGGTGTAGACAGTGAGGAACAGTTGATTCAGGCATTTGGCGAAGAACATGTATTATATGCATATATGAGAATGTCCATTGTTATGAAAGATGGAAAAGCAGACTTTGATCCGTACTGGGGCAAGATTCACTTCGGAGAGAAGAAAAATGATGTTCTGTCAGATCGTGTACTTGCTGTAAAAGAAGTATTTGATCATGCCGATATTCCATATGAGATCGATCCGGATATGTTAAAGGGACTCTGGTTTAAATACATGTGCAATATTGGGGAAAATATGACCTGTGCGTTGCTCGGTATCCCATTTGGATTTTTCCGTATCAGCGACAGTGCGAATTGGATCCGTGACAATGCCATGCGGGAAGTGGCTGCGATCGCGCAGAAGAAGGGAATCGATATAGGTGAAAAAGAAATAGCGGAGCAGGATGTTACAGTAAAGACGATTCCACCCGAGAACAAACCATCAACCCTGCAGGATCTGGAAGCAGAGAAGCTGACTGAGGTAGAGATGTTTGCCGGCAATGTCATAAAGATGGGAAAAGAGCTTGGCGTGCCAACTCCGATTAATGAGATGTTCTATCATGGTATCCGCGTAATGGAGGAGAAGTTTACAAAAAGATAATATTTAAATTAGCACTCGGCTGTTTACAGTGCTAACAAAAGGTGCTATAAGTAATATAAAGCAAGCGTAAAAATAACGAAAAGATATTTTATAATATGTGTTTCTAAATAAAATACAGAAAACGTTGGTAATGTAAAACAGATATAAAACCAGAAATATTAATAGAAATGAGGTAATTAGGATGGATAGACCAAGTATTTTTTCAGATAATTTTGAGATGATGAATGGCTTTTTTGATGATTCCTTCTGGGGCAGCCGTTCCGGACTTCGTACCATGACTACAATGGCAACTGATATATTCGAAACAAAGGACGGATATGAGATAGAGATGGATCTGCCGGGATTCCCAAAGGAGAGCATCAAGGCGGAATTAAAAGGCGGATATCTGACGATCCTTGCAAGTTATGCCGGATCAGATCATGAAGGCAGAGAGGGAAGTTATATCAAGAGGGAACGATATTCCGGTCACTATAAGAGAAGCTTTTATGTTGGTAATAAAGTCAGTGAACAGGATATTAAAGCAAGATTTGCAAATGGCGTTCTTTATGTCTATGTACCAAAATTCGACGACCAGCCGGAAGTAGAAGAAAAGAAGATTATCTCGATAGAAGGATAACGGACAAACTTCAGGGGCTGTTTATTATTATGTAGCAAGCCTGTCCGAGCGCCGGTACTTAGGTTGCGTATTTTGCAACCTTATGTACCGTTGCGTCGATAACTGAGAACTTAGCGAGGTATTGTCGAGGTTAGTTCGAAGTTATACAGAGTAGGATAGAACGAAAGTGTCTTGCGCAATAATAATAAACAGCCCCTGAAATTTGTCTGTTATTCTAAAATCCCAGATTTTCGTTTACAAGAATGACCTTGATACGGCCTTTGTGCTTGGAATAGCGGGTGGTTAAGAACTGGCAGCAGATTGTTTCCGGTGACAGACAGTTTGCACATTCTCCGGTTGTGCTGCAAGGAGTTGAAAGTCCGAAGCGCTGTGCATTGATCGGAGCTGCTTCATTTCTTGCACGGCTTAAAGCATCTTCTTCTGTTCGTACTACCTTGTTCATTCCTGTGATCACGATAACATGGGAAGGACCGTAGACAATGGCAGCCACACGATTTCCGTTGCCATCGATATTTACCATTATGCCGTCTTCAGTGATCGCATTGCAACTTGTTAAGAAGTAGTCTGCAAAGAAACACTCTTTGGAGATCCGGTCTTTTTCTTCCGGTGTTTTTGCCGTATCACGGTTCAGCTCTTTGTAGTTTCCCTCGATAACAGCATCTAAAAGTCCGGTTGCTTTTACGGTCATGGAACCGCCCCAGCCGACAGAGCTTCCTTCCGGGATCAGACTCAGTGCAAGCTCCTTAGCTTCTTCCTTTGTCTGGACATAGAAGCCTTCCATATTTCTGGCAGCCAGCTTGTTTATCATGGCTTTCGCCAGTTTGTCGTTTCTCATGTTTCTAAAAGTATCCATTTGATATACCTCCGTTTATTCAGGAAAATCCAGATTATTTTCCGCAAAGAAATTCATCACTTCAAATGCAGAAGTACAGTTCTGATTGATACATACGATCAGGGCAGCATCCTGTGGAAATTTGGGATACAATACGGCATTTCCGGAGATTGTAAGTGCACGCTGGATCTCTTTCAAATTCATTCCGGCGCATAATGCCAGAAGAACCAGCTTGTATTTTCCGGGATGTGGTTTCCTGCCGTTTAAGATCTGATAAGCATAGCCGCGGTCCAGATTGCTTCGTTTTATGACATCGGCGATCAGAAGCTCCGGGTGATCTTTAAAGAACAGATTAAAATAATCCTGCAGATTGTCACAGGACATATCATCTGCATGAGATGTTATAAAAGATTTAAAATGTATATTTGAATCATCGGTTGATAATTCATTCAGTAGATCTGTTGTTCTGGTCGTTTTCATGATCGATCCTGTATTCTTTCCCTTGATAATTTTTATCAGTACCATATAATATTTATTATACTTGTCGATAATGCAATTTCAAGATAAACAATAGGAAAATGATATGAATTTAGAAATACAAAGTCGTCTGTCCTTTTATCGCAGACTGGAAGAAGTAGAGCATAAAAAGGGAATTTCTCTGGTGCGGCATGTAGAGACCGGACAGATTTATGTGGAAAAAGTTCTGACGCAATATGACAAATCTATATATGAGTGGCTACAGCAATCAAAACTCCCTTACGTTCCACAGATTTATGAATGTATGGAAGAGGATGGTACGTTATATCTGATCGAAGAATACATACAGGGGATCACGTTGGAAACATATATTGAACAATTTGGATGCCTGGATTTGGATGCTGCCGGCAGGGTGATCGAATATCTTTGCCGGACATTAGAAAAACTGCACAGTCATATACCGCCGATCGTACACCGGGATATCAAGCCGACAAATGTAATGCTTCAGGGAGATTTCAAAAAGGGGCAGGGAATCGTATCTGTATATCTGATCGATTTCAATACCGCAAGAGTTTTTGACGCAGAGAGAAATCGGGATACCGAGCTGATCGGTACAAGAGGATTTGCAGCACCGGAGCAATACGGTTTTTTGCAGTCAGATGCGCGGACGGATATCTATGGACTTGGCGTATTATTAAATTATATGTTGTGTGGAAAATTAATCCGGGACGGAATCTATGAAGATTATCCGGAAGTGTCACAGATAATCAGAAAAGCAACCCAGATCGATCCGGAGAAACGATATCAGACAGCAGAGGAAATGATGCAAGCTGTTTATCAGAGTATGTGTTTCGATACATATACGGATAAAGAGTCGTTGAATGATAAAACGGTTACAGTTGAAACATCTGCTATATCAGATCCTTATGAGCGTAAAGGAAAAATCCGCCCTGCATGGACTCGTTTTCTGCCGCCGGGATTTCGGGAAGGGAAAGTCCTGAATATGGTTGTTGCAGCCATTTATTATACATTTTGGATATATTTCTGTCTGACAGTAGAAGTAAAAGATCATGGAGAACCGCTCTCCGGAACTTGGTTATATGTAAATCGCTTTGTATATTTTATGATGTTTATTATTACTCCGTTTTTTTGGAATAATTATCTGGACGTTTGGAATTATTTTCCGCTTGTACGTTCACCGAAGAAGATATGGAAGCTGGTTGGATTATTTTTATATACAGTGGCATGGTTTTTCTTAGTAATGTTTGTATTCGTTATAGTAGAAGATATATTCCGATAGTGTGCTGACAGCACACCAGCTCTTTCTGATAATTTTATAAGATAGAATATGCAGTGGTTGTAATTATATCAAAATACCCTGAATGATGACTGATGCCGGGGGATTTTAATATAATAGCAAGAACACTTATAACAGCAGAAAGAGGAGAGAATTTATTATGGAAAAGACAAAGCAACCTTTATCAACATTCAGACTTGTAGCAGGGATCATAACAATCGTGTTATCAGTCTTAGTAACATTTCAGTCTTGTGCGGCAGGATTATCAAATGCACTGGAAGAAAACGGGGAATCCGGAGGCTCTGCAGGTGTATTACTTGCAGTTTGTTTCCTTGTTGCAGGAATCGTTGGAATTGTAACCAGAAAGTCAACCGGAGCAGGCGGCGCATTCACAAGTGCAGGCTTCTACATAGTCGGCGGTTTGATCGGCCTTATATGTGCAGGTTCCTATGCCGATTTGGTAATCTGGGGCGTTATCTCCGTAGCATTTGGTGTTATATTCATAATCGCAGGCGTATTAACAAAGAAGAGAAATTCTTAATTTATATAAAACACCTATAAAAAATAAGTCTATCTGGTTGTGTGGGGGGTATGACTGTATTCACCCTATATGACTTACTGCGGTTTCTGTTCTCTGCACATGTCTGATCCGTAAATACTCCTGTGCCAACTCGCCTTCGGCTCAGACAGGCACTCGTATTTACTGACAATGTGCAGCTCACAACGAAATCCTCATAAATGTCATATAGGGTGAATACAGTCATACCCCCCACACAACCGGATGGACTTATTTTTAATTATAGGAAGAAAAACTACGCATACTTCCACCGGAAACTGGAAAAAATACTAAAAGAATATTGGAATATAGGGGATTTTAGGATATACTATAAAACAGTGTGTTTAAAAAAATACAAACAGCGATGGAGGAACTATGTTAGAGTTAAAAAACATCTCATATATTGTAAATGAGGATGGAAAAGAGAAAGCAATATTAAAAGACATTGACCTTACAGTAGACGAACATTTCGTAGCAATTACCGGACCTAACGGTGGCGGTAAATCAACACTTGCAAAGATCATAGCAGGAATCATCAGACCGACGACCGGACAGATTCTTTTAGATGGCGAAGATATTTCAGAGCTGAATATAACAGAACGTGCAAAGAAAGGAATCAGCTATGCATTTCAGCAGCCGGTTCATTTTAAAGGGCTTACCGTAAAAGATCTGGTATCTATAGCATCCGGCAAAACGATGAATGTTTCACAGATCTGTGAGATCCTTTCCGAAGTCGGTTTATGTGCAAGAGATTATGTGAACCGTGAAGTAAATGCAAGTCTTTCCGGTGGTGAGTTAAAACGTATCGAGATCGCAATGATCATTGCAAGAGGTACGAAGCTGTCATTATTTGATGAGCCGGAGGCAGGCATCGATCTGTGGAGCTTCAACAGTCTGATCAAGGTATTTGAGAAGATGCGGGAGGAGATCAACGGAACAATCCTGATCATTTCCCACCAGGAGCGAATCCTTAATATAGCAGATAAGATTGTTGTGATCGCAAATGGTCATGTTGATGCAATCGGAAGCAGAGATGCGATCATGCCAAGACTGACCGGTGAATCAGCCACCTGCAAGGTGCTGGAAGAAAAACAGAAATAAGTTGTGAGGTAACAGAACATGGATTTAATTCAGAAGAGTTTATTGCAGCAGGTAGCAGGACTTCATGATGTACCGGAGGGCGCATTTAACATTCGTGTCAACGGACAGCTTGACAGTAGAAATACAACTGCAAATATAGATATTGTAACAAAAGAGGATAAACCGGGAATCGATATCATCATTAAACCGGGAACAAAAAATGAGAGTGTGCACATCCCTGTTCTTTTGAGTAAGAGCGGTCTGCAGGATATGGTATACAATGATTTCTATATCGGAGAGGACTGCGATGTTACGATCGTAGCCGGATGTGGTATTCATAATTGTGGTGTGGATACCTCCAAGCATGACGGTATCCATACATTTTATATCGGAAAAAATGCAAAGGTAAAATACATCGAACGTCACTATGGTGAGGGAGATGGAAATGGCGAGAATATCATGAATCCTGAAACCATCGTGCATTTAGAGGAAGGCGCATCGATGGAGATGGAGACAACCCAGATCAAGGGAATTGATTCGACCGTCAGAAAGACCAGCGGTGATCTAAAGGACAACGCATCCTTAGAGATCCGCGAGAAGATAATGACACATGGGAAGCAGTATGCAAAGACTGATTTTGATGTAGATTTAAACGGAAAAGGCTGCAGTGCAAATGTAGTATCCAGATCGGTTGCAAGAGATCAGTCCAGACAGGAATTCTATTCTACGATCAATGGCAATAATGAATGTAAGGGTCACAGTGAATGTGATGCGATCATTATGGATAGTGCAAGCGTATCGGCAAGTCCGAAGCTGACGGCAAATAACATTGATGCAAACCTGATCCATGAGGCAGCGATCGGCAAGATCGCAGGCGAGCAGCTGATCAAGCTGATGACACTTGGGTTGACAGAGGCAGAAGCGGAAGAGCAGATTATCAATGGATTTTTAAAATAAAAACGTTTACAATAAATCATATAACCTATTTGACATTAAAGGTAGATAGTGATAGTTTGTAAGAGTAAAAAATACAAATCATAAAATCATAGCGAGGTATCAAAAATGCAGGAAATGAAACCGATTAAAGAGGGTAAAGTACGTGAGATTTATGATAATGGTGACAGCCTTATCATGGTAGCAACAGACCGTATCAGTTGTTTTGATGTCATTTTAAAGAATATCGTTACAAAGAAGGGTACAGTCCTGACACAGATGTCCAAATTCTGGTTCGATATGACAGAAGATATTCTTCCAAACCATATGATCTCGGTTGACGTAAAGGATATGCCTGAATTTTTCCGGCAGGAGAAATTTGACGGAAACAGTATGATGTGCAAGAAGTTGGAAATGCTCCCTGTTGAGTGTATCGTTCGTGGTTATATCACAGGAAGTGGCTGGGCAAGCTACAAAGAAAACGGTACAGTATGCGGTATCAAGCTTCCGGAAGGATTAAAAGAATCCGATAAGCTTCCGGAACCGATCTACACACCTTCCACAAAGGCAGAGATCGGAGATCATGATGAGAATATCTCATACGAGCAGAGTGTTGAATATCTGGAAAAGAGATTTCCTGGCAAGGGCGAAGAATATGGCGCAAAGCTTCGTGACTATACAATCGCTTTATATAAGAAGTGTGCAGAATATGCATTATCAAGAGGTATCATCATAGCAGATACCAAGTTCGAGTTTGGTCTGGATGAGAATGGCAATATTGTTCTCGGTGATGAGATGCTCACACCGGACAGCTCCCGTTTCTGGCCTGCTGAAGGATATGAACCGGGACATGGTCAGCCATCCTTTGATAAGCAGTTTGCGCGTGACTGGTTAAAGGCAAATCCGGATAACAACTGGGAGCTTCCTGATGAGATCGTTCAGAAGACAATTGACAAATATCTTCAGGCATATGAGCTTCTCACAGGCAAGCCTTTAAAGTAATAAGTAATAGAAAAGTAATAGAATAGCACTTAATTTTATTAGGCGGTGTAGGTACGAAGTATTGTATTTATACCGCCTGAATTAATTTTCTGAATATTTGACAAAATGTCTGTAAAATCTGACAATTATGGGTTGACGCTTAAAAAATGGCATGCTATAGTCAGCTCATAAGAAATACAACAGATAAAAAATTACCAGGGGTTTTATGGTGATTATAATAAAAAGATGGAATCTTATTACAATGGGGTGGTAAGATTCCATCTTATTTTTTTGCGTTGTCAGGGAGATTCTCATTATAAGAAATCTCATTCTGTAAAGCGGAAATATGTCTGGGAGCTTGTTTCAGGACAAGGCTCCTGTGTATTATCTGAATGAATTATATGTCTCTCCGGCTTTCATTGTTATACCGCGAAGCTCAGCCATTTCGCTGATGGTTACAAGCTGATAACCATTTTTGATCAGTCTCGGAATAAATGTCTTTGATGCAATAGCTGTTGATTCATGCAGATCATGAACTAAGATGACAGCACCGTCATAAGCCCCATCTACTACTCTTGTGATCGTTGTAGGAGTACTTCTTGTTTCCCAGTCTCTGGTATCGACCGACCACAGGATCATCGGAAGCCCAACATTCTTTCGTACAGTTTCGTTAATACAGCCACCGGGTGGACGCATCAGTGTAGGTGCTACACCGATCGCACGGACAATGGCGTCTGATCCTTTTTTGATCTCATCTTTGATGCCGGCTGCCGATAATTGGTTGAGCCATGCATGGTCATAAGTATGAGTACCGATCTCGCAGCCCAGGTTATATGCCCGTTTTACATAGGATGGATAAGCAGGAACACGGTTGCCGACAACGAAGAAGGTTGCAACGGCATCATATTTTTCCAGAGTATTCAGTACGATAGGAGTATAAGGAGATGGTCCATCGTCAAATGTCAGAGCTACCATTTTCTTATTTCCATCTACGGTACGGTAGATAGCACCATTTTTATCTGTGTAGTACAGACAGTTACCGATTCTGAATTTTCCGGTTTCAATCACTCCGGATGCATCGGCATAGTACCATTTGTTACCTGTCTTGAATTTTCCGGTTTGGATCACGCCTACTGCATTTGCATAGTAGGTAGAATTTCCAATCTTAAACAGTCCGGTTTTAAGGACACCTGAATTAGTTGCATAGTATGTGTTATGACCGATTTTGAATTTGCCGGTTCGTATTACGCCTTTATCAGTAGCATAGTATCGTTTGTTACCGACTTTGAATGCTCCGGTTTTGATCGCACCTTTTTCTGTTGCATAGTATAGTTTATTATTGATTTTGAACTTTCCGGTGTATACATGACCGTTTTTTTTGAAATAATACCAGTGCTTTTTTATCTTGTGTTTTCCGGTATAAGCAGCACCGCTTTTTCCGAAATACATACGGGAATTTTTCGGAGTGATCTTCCAACCGGTCTTGATAACACCGCTGGTTGTTCCGGTATAATATCGTTTGCCTGTTTTGTAATTCTTACAGAAGCCTTTCAGCATGCAGCCTTTATCTGAAAAGATATAAGTCTTTTTGTTTATTGTCTTTTTTCCGGTAACTGCGGTTCCGTTCTTTTTCAGATAATATTTATTACCTGCCTTTGTCGTGTACCAACCGTTTGTCACCATGACTCCGGTTGCAGGATTAAAGCAGTATGTATATTCCCCTATGTATTGTCTCCCCTTTAAGGATTTTCCATTTACATAATAGTGTGTACCGTCTGCTTCCTTCACAAATCCGTTTTTTACAACAGGAATTTCTTCTGCAGAATCCGGAGTGACAGGAGCTGCTTTGCTGACCGATGGATGACAGAAGAGAAGTGTAGCCGAGATAAGTAACAGCGACAGAATCAGAAATCTGAATCTGTGCCATTTTTGTAAATTGCATTTCATTCGTATTCCTCCTTTTTATTCAGATACGATAAGCCGTATCTGATGCGCAAGCAACATACTAACACAAATAATTTAGCGTTTCCATAGAAAAAGTCCTTAAATATCGGTAAAAAGTGCATAACATGTTTTTGTAATGTTCTTCTAACAGAATGGTAACAGAATATCAATAAAAAGCCTATTTTAGAAAACATAAGCAGATAAAGATAATGCTGATAAAGACGCAAATACAGAAAAGATATAACTTGCATGTAAAATGTGAGATGAGTATAATTCATTATTGGATAAAAAAGAAAGCAGGAATATTGTGTTTAAACATAAGAAAAAACGGGATACAAGTACATATTTATTTTCAAATAAAGATCTGGTCAGATTATATGTGCCATTGATCATTGAACAGATGCTTGCGATGTTAGTCGGACTTGCGGATTCGATCATGGTATCTTCGGTAGGGGAATCGGCTGTTTCGGGTGTATCGCTGGTAGACAGTTGTTTTCAGTTGATCATCAACCTCTTTGCAGCACTTGCGACCGGGGGTGCGGTTACGGTCGGACAGTATCTTGGACAGAAGAATAAAGAAAAGGCGGGAGAGGCAGCTACACAGCTCATATGGTTTTCGTTGATCCTGTCGCTCGGAGTCATGACGCTAATGTATGCAGGCAAGGGACTGATCCTAAATCATGTGTTTGGTCAGATCGAAGCAGATGTATATGGTCATGCAGATACTTATATGATGATCGTAAACGCATCGATTCCGTTTCTGGCACTTTATAATGCCGGTGCGGCTATTTTCCGTTCCATCGGTAATTCTAATATATCCATGCGGGTATCTCTGATCATGAACGGGATCAATGTAGCGGGAAATGCCATTTTGATCTATGCATGTAAATGCGGAACGGAAGGCGTTGCGATTCCTACCCTGGTTTCCAGACTTGCGGCAGCGGTTATTATGATCATATTGCTGATTCCGAAGAAAAGTGCACAGGCGAAGCAGGACAGTACACGTATTTATATAAAGAAAAGTCTGCATTATCGGGCGAACTGGCATATGTTAAAAAGCATTCTGTTAGTTGGTATTCCAAATGGTCTGGAAAACAGTATGTTCCAGCTTGGTAAGATTCTTGTACTCAGCCTTGTCTCAACATTTGGCACATATGCGATCGCTGCAAATGCAGTCGGTAATGTAATTGCCGGATTCCAGTTGATGGCGGGTATGGCGGCATCCCTTGCCATGGTCACAGTAGTATCAAGATGCGTGGGAGCAGGAGATTACGAGCAGGCAAAATATTATACGATCAAAGTTCTGACCATGGCATATATATGTATCATAGTTACGGTATTGTTTACATTTGCGGTTCTTCCTCTGGTCATGAAAGCGTATGGACTATCTTACGAAGCGCAGTCTGCTGCCGAGAAGATCCTGATGCTTCATGGTATCGCGGCATCTACGATCTGGCCGGTAGCATTTACGCTTCCATGTACATTCCGTGCAGCCGGTGATGTTAAGTATAGTATGATCGTTTCCATTTGTACGATGTGGATCTGTCGTATCGTGTTCAGTTATGTGCTCGGCAAATATATGGGTATGGGTGTATTCGGTGTCTGGGTTGCTATGATCATGGATCAGTTCGTACGTGGCGTGCTGTTCATCCGGCGGTACCTGAGCGGCAGATGGATCGGCAAGAAGGTAATCTGACCGTATGCGGCATAATATGAGTAAGTTCGTAGAAAAAGTAGAATTTTTCAGATGACAGATGACTGCTTGGTATGCTATATTAGAAAAGTGTTTGTTCTATGAGAGAATTTGGAGAGGCTTCCATAGAATCTAAGAGGATAACAAATAAATTAGAAAGAGTCTGTGATATACAGACAGGGGTAAACAAAACATGGAAAAGAAACGTAATACTTTTTCCGGCTCGCTTGGATTTGTTCTGGCGGCCGCGGGAAGCGCAGTAGGACTTGGAAATATCTGGCGTTTCCCATATCTTGCAGCAAAGGATGGCGGTGGACTGTTCCTGGTTATATACTTGATCCTTGCACTGACATTTGGATATACACTTTTGGTGACAGAAGTATCAATCGGTCGGAAGACCAAGCAGAGTCCGCTTACCGCTTATAAGAAGCTGAATAAGAAATGGGGATTTCTGGGAATCATTGCCAGTCTGGTTCCGGTTATTATTTTCCCATATTACATAACGATCGGTGGCTGGGTTGTCAAATATTTCCTCGCATTTTTAACCGGTAAGGGTACAGAGGCAGCGCAGGACGGTTATTTTACAGGCTTTATTACATCAGATATCGAACCCGTCATTTTGATGTTGATATTTCTTGCTGTTACGGCATTTATCGTATTTCGTGGTGTTAATAAAGGAATTGAATCTTTTTCCAAGATCATCATGCCATTACTGATCATTCTGGTTATAGGAATCGCAATCTTCTCCATAACGATCAAAAAGACCGGAGATGATGGGATTGTCAGAACCGGTGTAGAAGGTTTGAAATTATATCTGATTCCGAATCTGGACGGACTTACTGTGAAAAGCTTCTTTACGGTATTATTGGATGCAATGGGACAGTTATTCTTCAGTCTGTCTGTTGCCATGGGTATTATGATCGCTTATGGTTCTTATGTAAAAGATGATGCAGCTCTGAATAAATCAGTTGGACAGATTGAGATTTTTGATACGGTTGTAGCATTCCTTGCGGGCGTTATGATCATTCCTGCTGTATATGTATTCTCAGGAACAGAGGGAATGGCACAGGGTCCAAGTTTGATGTTCGTATCACTTCCGAAAGTATTTGCCCAGATGGGTAAGGTGGGAAATGTGATCGGTTGTCTGTTCTTCGCAATGGTATTATTTGCGGCATTTACCAGTGCAGTGTCTGTCATGGAAGCAATCGTGGCAAGTATCATGGATGAATTCCATACAAGCAGAACAAAGGCCGGTATTATTGAGTTGATCGTTGCGATCATTGTTGGAACGATCGTATGTCTTGGATATAACAAGCTGTACTTTGAAGTAAAGCTTCCAAACGGAGCGATCGCACAGATCCTTGATATCATGGATTACATCAGTAATAACATTATGATGCCGATCGTAGCAATCGGAACCTGTATCCTGATCGGATGGATCTCCAAACCGCAGACGGTTATCGAAGAAGTGCAGAAGAACGGAGAAAAATTCAGCAGAAAAGGTATGTATGTGGTTATGGTGAAATTCATAACACCGATCCTGTTGTTTATCCTGTTCTTAAAGTCGATAGGTTTATTGACATTTATTTAAAGCTGTAAAATAAAATATAAATAATTTGTCAGCAATATTAAGTTTTCAAATGAATATTATCTAATATAGACCGATCGTCGGAAGCCGGATATTAAATCTTGCATCGACGGTCGGTTTTGCAATATGAAATATATTGAAGAATCTGTGGCAGACAGACCTCAAATGATAGAAAAATACAGATAAGAAAAAAACAGGTCATGGCATAAATAACAGTATTCCGCTATAATAAGGAAACAGAGGAGAGATGATTCATATAATAAATGGAAATAATTTATGGAGCGTGAATATATATGATATTAAGTTTAATTGTTGGTCTGGGACTGCCGCTTCTTGGAACGACGGCAGGAGCAGCCTGTGTATTTTTTATGAAGAAACAGATGAATCTGTTATTGCAGAAAGCATTGTCCGGATTTGCGGCGGGTGTTATGGTGGCTGCATCTATCTGGAGCCTGCTGATCCCGGCGATGGAGCAGTCGGAAGCAATGGGGAAGCTTGCATTTCTTCCGGCAACGATCGGTTTCTGGCTGGGAATTATATTTTTATTACTGATCGATACTCTGATGCCACATTTACATATTGACAGTAAGGAGGCAGAGGGGGTCAAGAGCAATTTCAAACGTACGACTATGATGGTATTTGCGATCATCATACATAATATTCCGGAAGGAATGGCAGTCGGTGTTGTCTATGCCGGATGGATCAGTGGCAACACGAACATTACGTTGACGGCGGCACTTGCATTATCCATCGGTATTGCGATCCAGAATCTTCCGGAGGGAGCAATCGTGTCAATGCCGCTTTGTTCGGAAGGTTGCAGTAAACCGAAAGCATTTGGCTATGGATTCTTTTCCGGTATCGTAGAGCCGATCGCAGCGCTGCTTACGATCGCACTTTCTTCGATCATGGTGCCGGTGCTTCCGTATTTTCTGGGATTTGCGGCAGGAGCTATGCTATATGTTGTCGTTGAGGAATTGATACCGGAGATGGCAGAGGGTGAGCATACGAATCTTGGTACGATCATGTTTGCGGTAGGATTTTCATTGATGATGGTGCTTGATGTAGCACTTGGATAAGAGAACAGTCAGAACGTGAAAATGCAGGATATGGTTATTGTAAAAGGATAACTATATGCTGCATTTTTATGATTTGTATAACTATATAACTGCATTTTTATGGCAGTTGATATTTTCTGAGTGTTCCACTATACTATTATTAAATATAGCTTGAAGCATAACAAAGGTCTGCTCACGGATATATTGATTTTATAGAACGTACGAGGCAGACCGGATGATTGTACAGGAAGAAGAATTATATAGCAGAAGAAAAGAGGCAGATACAAGTGTATGATGTAAAATCATTAAAAGCAGAAGAATTTATTTCAGATGAAGAGATCAGAGAGACATTGACATATGCCGATGCGAATAAAGATAACGTACAGATCGTTGATGAGATCCTTGCAAAAGCCAGACTAAAAAAGGGCTTGACGCACAGAGAAGCGTCCGTGCTGCTGGCCTGTGAGATGCCGGATAAGATTCGGGAGATGTATGATCTGGCAAGGGAGATCAAGGAAGATTATTACGGGAATCGTATCGTGTTATTTGCGCCACTGTATTTGTCCAATTATTGTGTGAATGGATGCGTTTACTGTCCATACCACAGCAAGAATAAACATATTGCAAGAAAGAAGCTGACACAGGAGGATATCGTAAGAGAGGTTACCGCACTTCAGGATATGGGACACAAGCGTCTGGCGATCGAAGCCGGTGAAGATCCTGTGAATAATCCGATCGAATATATTCTGGAATGTATTAATACAATCTACAGTATCAAACATAAGAACGGCGCAATCCGCCGTGTCAATGTCAATATAGCAGCGACAACAGTTGAGAATTATACGAAGTTAAAGGATGCAGGCATCGGAACCTATATCCTGTTTCAGGAGACTTATCATAAGGAAAGCTATCTGAAATTACATCCGACAGGTCCGAAGCATGATTACGATTACCACACCGAAGCCATGGATCGTGCCATGGAAGGCGGTATCGATGATGTAGGACTTGGTGTACTGTTTGGACTGGAAATGTACCGGTATGAATTTGCAGGTTTACTGATGCATGCAGAGCATCTGGAAGCGGTTCATGGGGTAGGTCCGCATACGATCAGTGTTCCGAGAATCAAACGTGCAGATGATATCGACCCGGATGTATTCGATAACGGAATCAGTGACGATACATTTGCAAAGATCTGCGCACTGATCCGTATCGCAGTACCATATACAGGAATGATCATATCTACCAGAGAGAGTCAGGCAGTTCGTGAGAAAGTGTTGCCGCTTGGTGTTTCACAGATCAGCGGAGGTTCAAGAACAAGTGTAGGTGGATATGATATCCCGGAGACATCAGAAGATATCACATCGGCACAGTTTGATGTCAGTGATACAAGAACGCTGGATCAGGTTGTGAACTGGCTGATGAAGATGGATTATATACCAAGCTTCTGTACAGCATGTTACAGAGCAGGAAGGACCGGAGACCGTTTTATGGCACTCTGTAAGAATATGCAGATCTTAAACTGCTGTCATCCAAATGCCCTTATGACGCTTAAGGAATATCTGGAAGACTATGCAAGCTCTGAGACGAAGCAGATCGGTCTGAAACTGATCGAACGTGAGCTTGCGCGGATTCCGAATGAGAAGGTCAGACAGATCACAGCGGATCATATACATGATATCGCGGAAGGTCAGAGAGACTTCCGTTTTTAACAGATGATAGAAAGAAGCGATCTTAACAGATGAAAGGATTGCAGATCAGATAACAGAGATTGCAGATAAATGCTGAAGCAGACAGCGTATAACAACAGGGAGGGCATCACATGGCAGGGTTAAATGAGACACCATCCGGAAATCGACTTCATATCGGAGTATTTGGAAAGACAAACAGTGGAAAATCATCCTTTATCAACCGGTTTTCCGGGCAGAATATATCAATTGTAGCAGATGTTGCAGGAACGACGACCGATCCTGTATATAAAGCGATGGAGGTCTATCCGCTCGGCCCTTGTACACTGATCGATACAGCAGGTTTTAATGATGAAACAGAACTGGGGGGGGAACGCTTAGAGAAGACAAAGCTTGCAGCGGAAAAAACAGATATAGCGATCATATTACTTACAGATACCGATATGGACGAGGAACTTCACTGGTATGAATATTTCAGAGAAAAGAAGACTTCTGTCATATGGGTAATCGGTAAGGCAGATATCCGGAATGATACAGAGAAGATAAATGAAAAGCTGTATCAACAGACGGGACAGCATGCAGTTATAGTCAGTGCCGCGACAGGAGCCGGTATGGATCAGGTAAGAAAAGAGCTTGTGCGGAACCTGCCGGAGCAATATGGTGCTTCTTCGATCCTCGGAGAGCTGGTAACAAAGAGAGATCTGGTTATGCTGGTTATGCCGCAGGATATTCAGGCACCGAAGGGCAGACTGATCCTGCCACAGGTGCAGACACTGAGAGAATTGTTAGATAAAAAATGTCTTGTTATGAGTGTGACAACAGATCAGTATGTAGAAGCTTTATCCCATTTGACGGAAGCACCGAAGCTTATCATAACGGATTCTCAGGTATTTGCCTATGTCTATGAGCATAAGCCGGAAAACTCCATGCTGACATCCTTTTCTGTGTTATTTGCCGCATATAAGGGAGATATCGAATATTATATAGAGGGGGCAAATGCGATAGGAAAGCTGAATGGGGAATCCCATGTGCTGATTGCAGAGTGCTGTACACATGCACCGTTAAAAGAAGATATCGGACGGGAAAAGATTCCTAAGATGCTGCGGAAACGGTATGGAGAAACCATGAAGATCGATATAGTCAGCGGAACGGACTTCCCGGATGATCTGACAGGATATGATCTTATCATACAGTGCGGAGGCTGTATGTTTAACCGCAAATATATTATATCCAGAATCGACCATGCGAAGGAACAGCATAAACCGATGACCAATTACGGAGTAACTATCGCATATCTGACGGGGATACTTGATAAGGTTGTCGTACCTCGATTCTAAAAGAGAAATAAAATAGCAAATAAAACAGATTAGTTATAAAAAATAAGATGATAAAATACAGGAGAATAACCATGAAGCATTTAGTAAGGATTGCGTCTGTATCACCAAGAGTTCACCTTGGCAATGTTACAAAGAATTGCGAGGAGATCGAAACAGTCTATAGAACATATGCAGAACAGGTCGATGTTATTGTTACACCGGAGTTGTCGCTGACCGGATATACCTGCGGTGATCTGTTTGTGAATCGTCGTCTGATCGACAGAGCAGAAGAAGGACTGTTACAACTGGCGGAAATGACTGCAGAATACGGTAAAAAGGGTGCAGCACTTGTTGTCGGTGTGCCATATGAAGTAGACGGAGAATTATTTAACTGTGGAGCTTTTTTATGGAACGGGACAGTACTTGCGCTTACACCGAAGGTATATCTGCCGAATTACGGCGAGTTTTACGAGAAACGTTGGTTCAGTGGAAGACGTGTAGAGAACCGGACAGTTGAGATGGCTGACGGTTCGGAAACCTTATTTGGCAATTCCATTCTGCTCGAGATGACGGATCCGAATCAGCAGGAGGAACATGTTACATTTGGTATGGAGATCTGCGAGGATCTCTGGACACCGATTGCGCCGGGAAGACTGTTGGCACTTCAGGGAGCAGAGATCCTGCTCAATCTGTCGGCATCCAATGAAGTGATCGGAAAGGAACAGTACAGAAGAACACTGACAGGAAGTATGTCATCCTCCTGTATCTGTGGATATGTCTATACATCGGCCGGAGCCTATGAATCAACCTCGGATCTGGTATTTTCCGGCCACAATCTGATGTATGAAAACGGAAAATTATTAGGCGAGATCAAGCCGTTTGAAGATGGTATACTGATCCGTGATTTTAATATGACAAAGATCCGCCATGATCGTCTGGCAAACAAATCCTTTGCGGAGTGCAAACGGAATTTTGATGCCGGAGAATACATGACGGTAACCTGCGAGAAAGTATTTGCAGAGAAAAAAGAAGTATGCGCAAGGGTGTCTATGACTCCATTTGTTCCGTCAAAGAACAGACTTGAACGATGTCGGTCGATTTTTGCGATGCAGGTTGCCGGTCTGCAGAGGAGGATAGAAGCTACGCATGCGTCCTGTATCGTTGTGGGTGTGTCGGGTGGACTGGATTCTACGTTGGCACTTCTGGTATCGGCACAGGCAGTAAAGAACCTCGGACTGCCGCCGGAGACAGTAACCGGTATCACGATGCCGGGATTTGGAACAACGAAACGGACAAAGAGCAATTCAACTACGCTTATGGAGCTGCTTGGATGTGACATCCGGGAGATCAGTATCGTAGATTCTGTCCGTCAGCATTTTGCAGATATCGGACAGGATGAAGCAGTACATGATATTACATATGAGAACTGTCAGGCGAGAGAGCGGACACAGATCCTGATGGATGTAGCGAATAAAGAGGGCGGATTTGTGATCGGAACCGGTGATTTGTCAGAACTTGCACTTGGCTGGTGTACCTATAACGGAGACCACATGAGCATGTATGCGGTGAATACCAGCATCCCGAAGACTCTGGTCCGGACTCTGGTAGATGAAGTTGGACATGATATGGATCGAAATGGATTCCCGGGAATCAAGGATGTGATTGAAGATATCATTGATACGCCTGTAAGCCCTGAACTGCTTCCGCCGAATGCTGACGGAACGATCGCACAGAAGACAGAGGATACTGTCGGATCTTATATCCTGCATGATTTCTTCTTGTATTACACATTGCGTTATGGCATGGAGCCGGAAGAGGTCTATGACCTTTGTAAAGAAGCGGTAAGACAGAGTGTAGAAGCTTCGCAAGATGGGGAAACAGAAGCATATATATTTACAGATGAAGAGATAAAGAAATGGCAGAAGGTATTCTATACCAGATTCTTCCGTCAGCAGTTCAAGCGTAACTGTATGCCGGATGGCGTAAAGGTCGGTACGGTATCGGTAAGCCCAAGAGGGGATCTGAGACTGCCGTCCGAGATAGAATTTGAGGATTTCCTTACTTTTGAATAGAACCGGAATAGAGGCAAATATGAACCGTTACAAACGATAATTAAGATTATTAAAGATTGTTTCAGAGTTGAATTATGATATAGTAGATGGAAATTGCAACCTGAAACTGATCGTACATTCATAACAGGGATATGAATGTCGGTTCATAAAAAAGGAGAGAGATATGAAATTAGAATTACAGGGCATCAAAAAGAGCTTTGATGGCACAGAGATCCTGCATGGGATCAACTTCTCGGTAGAGGGTGGAAGCGCACTCGGACTGCTGGGAAGAAATGGTGCGGGCAAGACCACAACGATCCGGATCATCATGGATGTTTTCCATGCGGATGAGGGGCGGGTCTTATTAGATGGAGAACCCTTTGTCTATCAGCCGGAGCAGGTCGGATACCTGCCGGAGGAACGTGGCTTATACCCGAAACGTCTGATCAGTGAGCAGTTAGTATATCTGGCAAAGCTTCGTGGGATGAATAAGAAGCAGGCGGAAGAGAATATGAGGAAATGGCTGACCCGTCTGGATGTGATCCAGTACGAGAACCGGAAGCTGGATACGTTATCGAAAGGTAATCAGCAGAAGGTACAGCTTGCGGCAACATTGGTAGCAGATCCTGACATCGTGATCTTAGATGAGCCGTTTTCCGGTCTGGATCCGGTGAATTCACAGATCTTAAAGGATGTTATAAATGAACTGATCAGAGTCGGAAAGATCGTTATTTTCTCCAGTCACCAGATGAGCTATGTGGAAGAATTCTGTGAAGATATCGTAGTGATCAATCATGGTGAAGTGGCACTGGCAGGGAACCTTGACAAGATTAAGGAAGAATACGGAGAAGGTCACAAAGCAGTTGCGGCAGTCGGAATGGAATCGGAAGAACTGGAACAAGTTCTTCGTGATAAGTTTGCAGATCAGGTACAGGTGATCAGTCATAACAAGCATCATGTTGTGATACAGATCCTGTCGGAACAGGATGAATGGCAGGTGCTCTCCCGTTTTAAAGAGCTGGGAATCAGGCTTAGAAGTTATGGTGTCTATGAGCCTTCCCTGAATGATATATTTGTATCGGCAGTCGGAGATGAGGAGACACCGGAAGAAATAAAAGAAAAAAATAATATCGGAACTTCTTTTTCTGAATTTGAACCAAAGCAGAAAAAGGGTCTGTTTGGAAAGAGAGGTTAAGATATATGAAAAAGATTGGTACAATATTAAAGTTTGAACTGGGTAATTATTTTGGCAGTAAATCCTATCTGATTTCAACGTTCTTACTGGCACTTCTTTGTGTAGGCATCATGTTCGCACCGAGAATTAAGGAATCATTTACAAGTGGAAGCCCTTCATCTGATAAAGAGACAGATGCAGAGGACGAATCGGATCAGGAGAATGAATCCGTATATGCATACTATGATGCATCCGGTATTATGGATGAAGGTTTGCTGGCGCAGGTATATCCGGATGTTAAGCTGCAGAAATGTAAGGATGCAGCAGAAGTAGAGTCGCTGGTTAAAAGTGAAGATGCGGAACTTGGTTATGTAGTTTATAGTACGTCAGAATATACATATTATGTTTATAACAAAGGCGTGTTTGATGATTACACCGGTGCCTTTGACAGTTATCTGTCCATGCTTGCCAAGAAACAGTACAGTGAAGCACATGATCTGGATTTTGATGAACTTATGAGTCTTGATTATGCAGATATCCAGGCAAAAGAAGTTATCCTCGGTAAGGACAGCACAAGCAATTATTGGTATTGTTATATTCTGGTTATCGTGATCTTCATGCTGATCGTTATGTATGGAATGTCGATTGCAACCGGTGTGGCAAATGAAAAGAGCAACCGCTCGATCGAGATTCTGGTAACGACAACGAACTCCAGAGATATCTTATTCGGAAAGGTATTTGCCGGAACAGTTGCTACGTTCTTTCAGGTAGGGCTTATCATGGCAGCCCTGCTGATCTCATATAACTTTAATAAGGAATACTGGGGCGGATTTATGGGGGCCGTATTAAATATCCCATCTGATGTTCTGATCGCATTTGCGGTATTCGGTCTTGGTGGATTCCTGTTCTATGCATTTATGTATGGGGCACTGGGAGCACTGGTATCTAAGATCGAGGATCTGAACAAATCAGCCGGTACGGCGCAGATGATCGTAATGATCGTATATTTCGTTGTACTTATGAACCTGACAAATGTCGATGGCCTGGTTATCAAGATTTGCTCTTATCTTCCAATCAGTTCTTACAGTGCAATGTTTGCAAGAGTTGCGATGGGAGATGTAGCAACATGGGAAGTTGTTATATCAGCAATAATTTTATATATATCGGTGATCGGTATGGGTGTTCTGGGAGGTAAGATCTTCCGTAATTCAACACTCCGATATGGTAATCCGATTAAGCTTTCCGGAGCTGTAAAGGAATTAAGACATAAAAAATAAACTCGGTAAAATGACGAAAAATAAATGGATGATAGGGGCTTTTAATATAAAAATGCAGAAATTATATTCGACATCTTTACATTAGAAGCCCACTGTGGCATAATCACTGTTGAGAAAAACGAACGCAGTTGGTACGTTTGTGGGGTGACAGGATATTATAAAAGGTTTGATAACCTAGATTCTATTGATACAGCAGGATGTTAACTGTATTATCTGTTGCCACTGTTTTATAAAAACAGTATCCCGTGTTATTTATTTTAAATAGAAAGGTCAGAGTCCCATAATGAAAGTGATAGATTTTCATTCTCATATTCTTCCCGGTATAGATGATGGAAGTAAGAATGTAGAGACATCGATAGAGATGCTTCGCCGAAGTAAGGCAGCGGGTGTTGACATCATGATCGCAACGCCACATTTTTATGCAGATTGTGACCGTATCGAACGATTTACAGAGAAAAGGCTCGGAGCATATCAGAAGATAGAAGATCAATTGGGTAAAGACACTCCACAGATCTTACTGGGTGCGGAGGTCGCCTTTTTTGAGGGAATGGATCAGGCCGAGAAGATAGATTGGTTGACAATTAACGGTTCGAGGATTATGTTATTAGAGATGCCTTTCCGAATGTGGAGACAGAAGGATATAGATCAGGTAAGAAATCTGATCGAGGAGAGAAAGTTTTCGCTGATCATTGCGCATCTGGAACGTTTTATGAAAACGGCAGGAAATAAAGAATACATAGAAGAACTGATGTCACTTCCGGTAACGATACAGATCAATGCAGAGAGCTTATCGGACTGGAAACAGTCACATACGTTGATAAAGATGTTCAAAAGAGGACAGGCACATATTTTAGGAAGTGATTGCCACGGAATTCATCATCGTCCGCCGAATCTGATGGAGGGACGACAGATCTTGGGAAAAAAAGCAGGCGAAGCCTGTATCAGACGCTTGGATGAATATGGAGTGGATTTGCTGCAGCAGATCAAGAATGATAAAATGCAGGAATAACAGCCGAAGGATAAGATTTCAGGTGACAGAGTAATACGGAGGATATCGATTATGTCGAAAAAAGTTGCAATTATAATAAGTGTAGTTTTATTTATGATACTTATTGCATTGATTATATGTGAAAAAGCATTTCCGACAGGTGGATCTGATCTGATAAGCAGTCTGTTTTAAGGGTGGTTTGAGATGTCACGAGTGATTCACAGCAGACAGGAAAAAAGAAAATTATATAAAAAACTGATGATTACCATAGTGGCTGTTGCAGCATTCTGTATCGTATTGGCGATGGTATTTCGTGTAATTGACAGACAGAAGCTTCGGGCACAGCAGGCATATGAAACGGAGCTTGGAGTGGTCACGCTAAATGGTAAGAAATATGTTCCGAAGAAGAATATAGAGACATACCTGTTTATGGGTATAGATTCATATGATAAAGTAGAAAAGGTGACGGATTATGACGGAGGACATCAGAATGATGTACTGATCCTTATGGTTCGTGATATCAGTGCGGGAACATTTAAGACAATGGCGATTAATCGTAATACGATCACAAATGTAAAATCGCTTGATCTGGATAATTCTTATCTCGGAGAAACGGAGATGCAGATTGCATTGGCGCATTCCAGTGGCGACGGACTGGAAGCCAGTTGTGAGAATACGGTAGATGCTGTATCCGAATATCTGCACGGACAGGAAATTGATGGATATGCAGCGGTCAATATGGGTGCTATCGGTACGATCAATCATATGGCCGGTGGAGTAACGGTTACGATCGAAGATGATTTTTCCGAGATCGATCCGGATCTTAAGCAAGGTGAAACAATCTGTCTGACTGATAAACAGGCGGAAGAATTTATTCATGACAGATGGGGCGTTGCTGATGAGACAAATGAGAATCGTATGCATAGACAAGCTGTATATATGACTGAATTAAAAAGGCTCATCAAAGAAAAGTGTCAGCAGAGCAGTACCTATCCGCTAGACCTGTATGAGTCCGTTCAGGACTATATGGTTACCAGCATCAATAAAAGTAAATTTAGCAAGCTTGCGCTTCTGGTTGCAAAGGAAAAGGATGAGGGAGAAGTTTCCGTTGATGGTACAGTTGGAACGGATGAACTTGGATATGCCACATTTGAGCCGAACGAACAGAGCCTGGAAGCGGCAATAGCAGAATTGTTTTACGAAGAATACGAAGAATAAAAAGTAGTTTTACTTTTTACGGAGGAGAATATGAGTACAGAGAACAAGAGAGTATCGGAATCGGATACAGCAAAAGAAGAAAAAAACAACTATATCAGAGTTGTTCAGGCGGAAGAAGACGATAAAGAGATCGATCTGGTCGATCTTGGATATGCATTGATGGATAAGCTCCATTTTATCGTTCTCTCATTTCTGCTCGGAGCAGTTTTGTTAAATGCATGTGCTTATTTTCTGATCAAACCGACATATCAGTCTACAGCAAAGTTGTATGTTGTATCAGCGTCAGAGGATTCTGTTGTTAATCTGTCTGATTTGAATATTGGTACATCTCTTACAAAAGACTACGAAGACCTGATGCTCAGTTATCCGTTATTAGAGCAGGTAATTGCAAAGCTGGATCTTAGTTATGATTATGAACAGCTTGCAGATATGATCACATTAGAGAACCCAACGGATACCCGTGTATTGAAGATTACAGTTACCAGTACAGATCCTGAAGAAGCAATGAACATTGCAAATACACTTGCGGAAATTTCGGTTAAGTATCTGCCTGAGACTATGAGTACCAATGCACCTAATATTGCACAGGTTGCACGAATACCGGATGAGAAAGCAGGACCGAGTTACCTGAAATTCACATTGATCGGAGCTTTGCTCGGAGCATTCCTATATTGTCTGGTTATCATTATCAGATATCTGTTAGATGATACGATCCATACCGCTTCAGATATGGAGAAGTATTTTGGAATCGTTCCGCTGACCTCCATTCCTGAGAGTGATCAGTTCAATCAGGGAGATTCAGCAACAGATAAAGATAAGGCAAAATCCGGTCTGAAAGGAAGAAGCAAATGAAAAAACTCAGTATAGATTTTAATGAAATGCCATATGCAATAGAAGAAGCAATGAACCGACTTAGAATTAATATCAAATTCTGTGGGAAGAATACTAAGAAGCTTCTGATCACAAGCAGTCTTCCGAATGAGGGAAAGAGCACAATCTCCATCAATCTCTGGAAGATGATGGCAGAGGCAGGATTCCCGACCGTATTCCTGGATGTGGATCTCAGAAAGTCTGTGATCAAAGGAAGACACAATATGAAGTCTGAGTCGGAGATCAAGGATCTCGGTTATTACCTGTCGGGACAGGCCGAGTATGAAGATGTTGTATATGAGACAAATATTCCGAATGCATATATTGTTCCGTGCTGCAACCTGTTAGAGAATCCATCTGCATTATTAGAGGATGCCCGGTTTGCGGAGCTTTTAGATAAGCTGGCAGAACAATACAGATATGTTATTATAGATTCACCGCCTCTTGGAAGTGTGGCAGATGCAGCACAGGTTGCATCCCTTTGTGATGGAGCCGTTTTGGTTGTCAGAAGCGGCGAGACATCAAGAAATGTGATTCGCCAGTCCATGCAGCAGTTAGAGCAGGTGAATTGCAGATTATTGGGTGTTATACTAAACCGTGTTGAGGCATCGGGAAGAGCATATAAGAGTTATTACGGAAAGTATGGCAAGGATTATGGCTATGGCTACGGTTATGGCGAAAAAAAATATTCCGGTAAAAAGGAAAAATAAAATGAAAAGCTTGGGTGAATCAACTGGTACGTGGCATACAGTTGTTTTATCATATATGTGTTTGATTCCAACAAAGGATAGTATTTATCAACAATGGGAGAAAACACCTTTATCCAAAATGTGGTAGGAAGGAGAGATAAAACATGAAGAATTTAAAGAAACTGATCGCTATTATCATGGTGATCGCTCTGATGATTCCTTGTACAGCAATGGCTGCAACAGAGTCTCCTAGTAAGGCTTCTTTAAAGGGCAATACAACAATTGTTCTTTCAAAGAAATCCTTTACATTTAATAATAAGTCACAGAAGCCTAGTGTTAAAACAGTGACTTATAAGAACGCAGATGGCAAGACTGTAACATTAAAGGAAGGTACTGATTATACAGTTTCTTTCTCTAAGAAGAGTACAAAGAACGCAGGTACTTATAAAGTAACTATTAAAGGTACAGGTAAGTACAGCGGATCTGTAACATCTTCTTATACAATCAAGAAAGCAAAGCAGAAGAATGTAAAGGTTACAAACAAGTATAAGGCAACAAAGGCTAAGACTTTCAAGAAGAAAGGCAAATCTTACACATTCAAAGCAACAGGTGTAAAGGGAAAGGCTAAAGTTACTTATACAGCAAGCAGCAAGAAGATCAAGGTTAAGAATGGCAAGATTACATTATCAAAGGGTATCAAGAAAGGTACTTATAAGGTAACAGTTAAGGTTGCTAAGACTAAGAACTACTCAGCTTATACAAAGACAGTAACAATCAAGGTTAAATAATTTATTTAATCAAAAAAATGCTATAGCATGGGACATCCGGGCCACGAGGGTGTCCTTTTTTTGTTGTTCTGATTTACAATCGGACTGAAATGTTGTATATATAGAGGGACTTATAGATAAAAATTATCAATAAGACGATAGGAGATATACATGAGTAAATACAAAGTAATTGCATTCGATATGGATGGGACATTGCTGAATTCACGGAAACAGATATCAGAACATACTTTGGAAGCAATCAATCGTGCATTTGATGCAGGAAAGGAAGTGATCCTTTCGACCGGAAGATGTGTGGCAGAGCTTCGGGAATATTTTAAGCGGATTCCGAGGCTGCGTTATGTTGTCTGCTCTAGCGGCGCGATCCTGTATGATGTAAAAGAGGAAAAGATCCTGTATTCGAATTCAATCTCTATTGAACTGGCAGAAAAGATTCTGGCAGAAAGTAAAAAAGAAGATCTTATGGTGCATCTGCTTGCAATCGAATCCATAGTGCAGAAAAAGGACATACCCCAGATGGAACGCTTTGGGATGGGCGTCTATCGGCCAATGTATGAGAAGGTTACAACACAGGTCGATGATATCTATGAATATTATAAGGAACATTCATTTGAGGTCCCGAAGCTGAATCTGTATCATGCGACAACAGAAGGCAGGGAGAAAACCAGAAAGAGACTTGCCGGACTGGATCTTGTTCTTGCGGATGCAGAGAAGACCGCTTTGGAATGTTCGGCGACAGGAGTTACCAAAGGAACCGGGCTGCTCCGGCTGTGTGAGCACCTGGGTGTTGAACCTGAAGAGACGATCGCGGTCGGTGATGCAGACAACGATCTGAATATATTGGAAACTGCAGGATTAGCGATTGCGGTCGGAAATGCAAATGAACATGTAAAAGCAGTTGCTGCGGTTGTTGTCAATGACTGTGACCATGATGGATGTGCAGAAGCAATTGATAAATATTTATTATAAAGAGTTAAGAGGCGATACAAATGACGATCAAAGATTTGAAAGAGGGACAGTCCGCAACCATCTGTACAGTTGGCGGTGATGGAGCACTGAGACAGCATTTCCTTGACATGGGCGTGATACCCGGTATTGAGGTTAAACTGATCAAATATGCACCAATGGGCGATCCTCTTGAAATCCGTATTCATGATTATGAACTGACGCTCCGACTGGCGGATGCTGAGCAGATCGAGGTATCAGATAAAAAATCAGATGAAGACGAACATAGGAAAGATAACAAAAAGGATAAAGCTTTAGTAGAGCATCCGGGACTTGGCGAAGGCGGAAAATATCATGTGAAAGCAGATGAACATCCGCTGCCGAAGGATGAGATCCTGACCTTTGCTCTGGTTGGTAACCAGAACTGTGGCAAGACGACATTATTTAACCAGTTGACAGGCTCGAATCAGCATGTAGGTAATTTCCCCGGAGTAACGGTTGATCGGAAAGAGGGAATGATCAAAGGATATCCGGACACAAGAGTAACCGACCTTCCGGGTGTATATTCTCTCTCGCCGTACAGCAGCGAAGAAATTGTAACCAGACAGTTTGTATTCGATGAAAAACCAAAGGGCATAATCAATATCGTGGATGCAACCAATATTGAGAGAAATCTCTATCTGACGATGCAACTGATGGAGCTTGATATACCGATGGTGCTGGCACTGAATATGATGGATGAAGTTCGTGAGAACGGAGGATCAATCCGTATTAACCAGCTGGAAAGTATGCTTGGAATTCCGGTTATTCCAATCTCTGCGATCAAGAATCAGGGTGTAGATGAATTGATCGAACATGCAGTTCATGTCGCCAGATATCAGGAGAGACCGGGCAGACAGGATTTTTGTGATCCGGAAGATCATGGTGGTTCGGTGCACCGGTGCCTGCATGGAATCATGCATCTGATCGAAGACCATGCAGAGAATGCGGGAATCCCGGTTCGTTTTGCTGCGGCGAAGGTGGCAGAAGGGGATGCAGAGATGGAAAAATCTCTGCATCTTGAACAGAATGAGACAGAGATGATAGAACACATTGTAAGCCAGATGGAAGAAGAACGTGGAATTGATCGTGCAGCAGCAATTGCAGACATGCGGTTCGATTTTATACAGCGGATCTGCAGACAAACGGTTGTCAAACCGGCAGAGAGTAAGGAACGTATCAGAAGCCGGAGGATCGATGCGGTTCTTACGGGAAAGTATACCGCGATACCGACCTTTATATTGATCATGGGAGCGGTCTTCTTTCTGACCTTTAATGTGATCGGAGCGGTACTTCAGAATCTGCTGGAGAAAGGGATTGATTATCTGACAGCGCAGATGGATCAGCTTCTGACTGCATGGTCGGTGAACCCGGTGCTTCATTCACTTGTGATCGATGGTATCTTTAAGGGAGTTGGAAGTGTGCTGAGTTTTCTTCCGATCATAGTGGTGCTGTTCTTATTTCTTTCGTTATTGGAAGACAGTGGATATATGGCTCGTGTTGCTTTCGTCATGGACAAACCACTCAGAAAGATTGGGTTATCCGGAAGAAGTATTGTGCCGATGCTGGTTGGCTTCGGTTGTACGGTTCCCGGCATTATGGCGAGCCGTACCCTTCCGTCGGAGCGTGATCGTAAGATGACGATCCTGTTGACCCCGTTTATGAGCTGTTCTGCAAAGCTTCCGATCTATGCATTCTTTGCAACAGCGTTTTTCCCAAAGTATAAAGCACTTGTTATGGTCGGGTTGTATGTTGTGGGAATACTGATAGGAATCCTTGTGGCGCTTATTATCAGAAAGACATTATTCAAGGGTGAGGCAGTTCCGTTTGTTATGGAGCTTCCAAACTACAGAATGCCGGCATTGAAAAATGTATTGCAGTTATTATGGGAAAAGGCAAAGGATTTCTTACAGCGGGCATTTACGGTTATCTTTGTGGCAACGATCGTGATCTGGTTCTTACAGAGCTTTGATCTGCACTTTAACCTGACGGCAGATTCACAGAACAGTATCCTTGCAGTTGTCGCAGGATTGATCGTACCGGTATTTGCACCGCTTGGTTTCGGAGACTGGCGGATATCGACGGCACTGATATCCGGATTTATGGCCAAGGAGAGTGTAGTATCAACATTGTCTGTGCTGACCGGAAGCATGGATGTTATCCATAAGATCCTGACACCGGCATCCGCTCTGTCATTGTTGATATTCTGTTTGCTGTATACTCCATGTGTAGCAGCCGTTTCTTCCGTAAAACGGGAACTTGGAAGCAAATGGGCACTGGTAGTTGTGGTCGGACAGTGTGTTGTTGCATGGATCATGGCGGCACTTGTCTATGCAATCTGTCTGTGTTTCTAAAACAAATATAAATTATAAAATACAGGCGTGATGATTATAAAAAAAATGTAAAAAAGTCATATCCGGTAAAGATTTTCTTTACTTTTTGATTAGGGATGGCTATAATACAAATTGACTGTGGAAGTTGGTAGTACAAACTAACCTCCATAGAATAATACTTAGAAAGAAAAGAGGATTTGTGTACAATGAAAAATATTGATTTAAGCAAGTATGGCATTACCGGAACTACAGAGATCGTTTACAACCCTTCATATGAAACACTTTTCGAGGAAGAGACTAAATCTACTCTTGAAGGATATGAAAAAGGACAGGAAACAGAGCTTGGCGCTGTTAATGTAATGACAGGTATTTATACAGGACGTTCACCTAAAGATAAGTATATTGTTGTTGATGAGAATTCAAAGGGCACTGTATGGTGGACAACAGATGGTTACAAGAACGATAATCATCCAATGACAGAAGAGACATGGGCATCCGTTAAGGATATTGCAAAGAAGGAACTTTCAAATAAGAAATTATTTGTAGTTGATGCTTTCTGTGGAGCAAACGCTGATACTCGTATGGCTATCCGTTTTATCGTAGAAGTAGCTTGGCAGGCACATTTCGTAACAAATATGTTCATCAAGCCAACTGCTGAAGAACTTGAGAACTTCGAGCCGGATTTCGTTGTTTACAACGCATCAAAGGCTAAAGTAGAAAACTATAAAGAACTTGGTCTTAACTCAGAGACATGTGTAGCATTTAACATCACAAGCCATGAGCAGGTTATCATCAATACATGGTACGGCGGAGAGATGAAGAAGGGTATGTTCTCAATGATGAACTACTACCTTCCACTTAAGGGAATGGCAGCTATGCACTGTTCAGCAAACACAGATATGAACGGTGAGAACACAGCTATCTTCTTCGGTCTTTCAGGAACAGGTAAGACAACACTTTCAACAGATCCTAAGCGTCTCCTGATCGGTGATGATGAGCACGGCTGGGATGACAACGGCGTATTCAACTTCGAAGGTGGCTGCTACGCAAAGGTTATCGACCTTGATAAGGATTCAGAGCCGGATATCTATAATGCGATCAGAAGAGATGCTCTTCTTGAGAACGTAACAGTAGATGCAAATGGTAAGATCGACTTCACAGATAAGAGCGTTACAGAGAATACTCGTGTATCTTATCCAATCGATCATATTAAGAACATCGTTCGTCCTATTTCATCAGCTCCTGCAGCAAAGAATGTTATCTTCCTTTCAGCAGATGCATTCGGAGTACTTCCTCCGGTATCTATTTTGACACCAGAGCAGACACAGTACTACTTCCTGTCAGGCTTCACAGCTAAGCTTGCTGGTACAGAGCGTGGAATCACAGAGCCGACACCTACATTCTCAGCATGTTTCGGACAGGCATTCCTTGAGTTACATCCTACAAAGTATGCTGAAGAGCTTGTTAAGAAGATGGAGAAGAGCGGAGCTAAGGCTTATCTTGTAAATACAGGATGGAACGGAACAGGCAAGCGTATCTCAATCAAGGATACAAGAGGTATCATCGATGCTATCCTTAGCGGTGCTATCCTTTCAGCTCCTACAAAGAAGATCCCTTACTTCAACTTTGAAGTACCTACAGAGCTTCCGGGTGTTGATCCGGCAATCCTTGATCCTCGTGACACATATGCAGATGCTTCTGCATGGGAGACAAAGGCATTAGATCTTGCTGACAGATTCATCAAGAACTTTGCTAAGTACGAGAGCAACGAAGCTGGTAAGGCATTAGTTGCAGCAGGTCCTCAGAAATAATATCTGAATGATCAGAATACAATATATGTTCGTGAGATACACCTGAGACATTATAACGTCAGGATATACTTCGGACAAAGAAGAACCGGGTGTGGGTTTCACATCCGGTTTTTCTTTGAAGCAGGGCATATCGTTCTTGCTAACTATATTGTGTCTGATATTATTTGAAGAAGAACGGAGAGTTGATTGAGATGAAAGTTGGGCAGAACAGACAGGCGGAACGGCAGATGTCGGAAGCGTTTATTACCAGTGTGTTTCTGGCGTTATCCGGTGGATTTCAGGATGCCTATACATATTTTACAAGAGATGAAGTGTTTTCGAATGCGCAGACAGGAAATGTAGTGCTGATGAGTCAGCATTTTATGATGGGTGAATGGCAGGCAGGACTTCGATATCTGTATCCGTTGTTTGCATTTGCATTTGGGGTGTTCTTTGCAGAACAGGTACAGGGACGGTTCAAATACGCAAAGAAGCTTCATTGGAGACAATCCATTTTATTGATGGAGATTTTAATTTTGTTTTTTGTTGGATTTTTAACAGAAGGATGGAACATGCTGGCAACGGTATTAGTATCTTTTTCCTGTGCAATGCAGGTTCAGACATTCCGAAAAGTCAACGGACATTCTTATGCGAGTACGATGTGTATCGGAAATCTCAGAAGTGGTACAGCAGCCTTATCTGTATATTTAAGAGAAAAGAAGCCGGAGCAGTTAGAAATGTCACTATATTATTTCGGTGTGATCCTGTTCTTTGCGGTCGGAGCCGGAATCGGAGGTGTTTTGTCGGTACATCTGGGCTTCCATGCTATCTGGGTATCCAGCGGATTGCTTCTTATCAGTTTCCTTCTGATGTTTAAGGATCGTCTTGAAAAAGATGTGCATGAGCTGGAGGGTGATCTGGAAGAAGATATTCAGAAACTTGGAACACAGCTCCGCGAAGAAATTAAGAAATAGATAAGAGTAAAATAAAGAATATTTATTTTGTTATATTTATGAGATAATGAACGCGGAATTATTCGTTTTCAAGTGTGCTGATTATGCGGCATGCAGTAAGTATAGGATATGCAGAAAGAAATCTACAGAAAGTGAGGTGGCAGCTATGCTTCAACAACAGAAGAAACAAATATGTGTAATATATTGTATCATATTGATATTAGCTGCCACCGTTTTTGGCATAGGTGATATAGAAAGTTCCAGAATGGAGCGGGGGCTTGAACAGAATAAATCTGTGCTTCGTGAAGTCCGGACGACATCAATTAATGAAATAGGGATACTTCCGACAGGAAGCGTTCTTCGTACAGTGTTTGAAACGCAGAGCTTGAAATCGTTTCAATCGGAGAAAACAGTTGATCTGTGGATCCTGGTTTTACCGTTTCTGTTTACCTTATCCGGGTTTGTTTGTGATACCAGAAAATGGTGGGTGAAGATCGGCACACTGGTGCATGCATCTCAATGGTATCGAAGGCTTGAGTATATACATAAAAAGGACGGAAAGAAACTCCTAACTTCTTACATTTGAAAACCGAATATGTAAGAAGAAAAGGAGAATAATAAAATGGGTATGGATATATTTGCTATTGTTTTTGGCGTTGTTGCAATCGGTCTCGGAGGATTCTTTTTCATTAATGAGACATTTATTAAAAAAGAATCGGATAGCGATAAGATATCTGCAGATGCAGAGAAGAACAGCAGAGAATCATAAGCAGTATACTATTATATGGGATATTATAAGAAACAATAGCTGAGACAAAAAGCTGTCGGAATTGGTCATTTATTAACCGATTTTGCCTGATATAATGCAGGTGAAAAGGGAGATATATGATGGATTCCGGCAGTTTTTTTCATGTATGAGGTATTTGTCGTAATTAACGCATTCCTGATATAAAATACTGGATTTTCTGTTTACAGTATGTTAAAATATTTGACACATATACTTAAAAATCGACAAAAAATCAGGATGGAGATAAAGTATAGATTCGTTTGTTCGGAATGAACGATATATAAAGAAGAAAGTAAGGGATAAAATGGCAGGAACGATAGATATAAAGCCGGCGACCAAGCTGCGGTTGGCACTGGATGTGCCGGCAGGAAAACAACCGGTATTCAATATGATAAGCACACGTTGGCATTTTCAACGATTCGATATGGTGTTACGGATTTTGCCGGATTTATACAAATCTGTCATGGCGTTCCACGTATCGCAATTCCACTTTCGGCAATCCTTTTGCCAACGCTGATCTCATTTCCATATCCGATACATGGAATTGATACTCCATTTTTCAGTTCAAATGTGTCGGATAATTTATTCATTTGACGATCCTCCTTGTCTTTGATAATTAAATGATAGTTCTTGGAGTTCACTCTGTGTCAAGCTTTTTTTCAGAGATTAAAAAATTTGTAAAAATTATGCGAATGTACGAAAAGAAATACAATAAAAATGATAAGGATTGTTGAATTATAAAAAAAGATTCTGTATAATACCATTAGAGTGTATTATATATTCACATAATATAAAATTGAAAGGAGAAAAATTATTATGTTACAGAACCAGGAATGGGATTCATTCACAGGTAGACTCTGGAAAGAAGAATGTAATGTCAGAGACTTCATCCAGAATAACTACACAATGTACAACGGAGACGAGAGCTTCCTTGCTGGACCTACAGATGCTACTAACAAGCTCTGGGACAAGCTTCAGGCTCTTCAGAAAGCAGAAAGAGATAACGGCGGTGTATTAAAGGAGGATGCTGATGTTGTATCAAGCATCACAGCATACGGCCCTGGATATATTGATCCTGAGACAAAAGATCTTGAGCAGATCGTTGGTCTTCAGACAGATGAACCACTTAAGAGAGCATTCATGCCTTATGGTGGTATTAAGATGGCTGAGGAAGCTCTTGAAATGTATGGTTACAAGCCAAACGAGAACTTCCACAAGATCTTCACAGAGTATCACAAGACACATAACCAGGCAGTATTTGATGCATATACACCAGAGATGAAAGCTGCACGTCATACACATATCGTAACAGGTCTTCCTGATACTTATGGACGTGGACGTATCGTAGGTGACTACAGAAGAGTTGCTCTTTACGGTATCGATCAGCTGATCGCTTGGAAAGAGGAAGATAAGGCTAACTGTGGCGATGGTAACATGTTTGATGATGTTATCCGTCAGAGAGAAGAACTTGCAGAACAGATCAGACGTCTGCAGGAGATGAAGGTTATGGCTCAGTCATATGGTTATGATATTTCTAAGCCAGCTTCAAACGCTAAGGAAGCTATCCAGTGGTTATACTTCGGATATCTTTCAGCTATCAAGACACAGAATGGTGCTGCTATGTCAGTTGGACGTGTATCAACATTCCTTGATATTTATATTGAGAGAGATATTAAGGCTGGTAAGCTTACAGAGGCTGAGGCTCAGGAACTTATTGATCATTTCACAATGAAGCTTCGTATGGTTAAGTTCGCAAGAATTAAGTCATACAACGAACTGTTCTCAGGTGACCCTGTATGGGCTACACTTGAAGTTGGTGGTATCGGTGTTGACGGACGTTCAATGGTTACAAAGAACGACTACAGATTCCTTCATACTCTTGAGAACATGGGACCAGCTCCGGAACCAAACCTTACAGTTCTTTATTCTTCAGCTCTTCAGGATACATTCAAGAAGTATGCTGCTAAGATCTCAGTAAGAACAAGCTCAATCCAGTACGAGAATGATGATGTTATGAAGCCTATCTGGGGTGATGACTATTCAATCTGCTGCTGTGTATCAGCTACACAGACAGGTAAAGAGATGCAGTTCTTCGGAGCTCGTGCAAACCTTGCTAAGTGTCTCCTTTACGCTATCAACGGTGGTAAAGATGAGAAGTTCTTAGACAAGAAGACAGGCAAGCCAATGCAGGTTGGTCCTGAGTACGCTCCAATTACTTCAGAGTATCTTGACTATGATGAAGTTCTTGCTAAGTACAAGAAGATGCTTGACTGGTTAGCAGGACTTTATGTAAATATCCTGAACCTGATTCAGTACATGCATGATAAGTATTACTATGAGTCAGCAGAAATGGCACTTATCGATACAGATGTACGTCGTACATTCGCAACAGGTATTGCCGGATTCTCACACGTAATCGACTCACTGTCAGCTATCAAGTACGCTAAGGTTAAGGTTATTCGTAACGCAGAAACAGGTCTTGCAGAAGACTTTGAGATCGAGGGAGAATTCCCTAAATATGGTAATGATGATGATAGAGCTGATAACATCGGTGTATGGCTTCTTCATGAGTTCATCACAGATATCAAGAAGAGACACACATATCGTAATTCAGAGCCTACAACATCTATCCTGACAATTACATCAAACGTAGTATATGGTAAGTACACAGGTAACCTTCCAGATGGAAGACGTGCTTGGACACCATTCGCACCAGGTGCTAACCCAAGTTACGGTGCAGAGACATCAGGACTTCTTGCTTCACTGAACTCAGTAGCTAAGATTCCTTATGAGTGGTCATTAGATGGTATCTCAAATACTCAGACAATGAACCCATCAGCACTCGGACATGACGAGGAAGAAAGAGCTGAAAAGCTTGTAAGCGCTATGGACGGATACTTCGATCAGGGTGCTCACCACTTAAATGTAAACGTATTCGGTAAGGATAAGCTCCTTGATGCAATGGAGAATCCAGATAAGCCAGAGTACGCTAACTTCACAATCCGTGTATCAGGATATGCTGTTAAGTTTATCTCACTTACACGTGAGCAGCAGCTCGACGTTATCAACAGAACATTCCATGACTCACTGTAAATCTTACACAGTCTGAATGTTTTAACAGATAAGTAAAAGATTGGAGTCCCGGGGAGTCTATCTCCGGGACTTTTTTACAGCATAAGGCAGACGGATTTTTATCCGTATATCATGTGCTTCGCACATTCTATGCATTACGCAAAATCAGCATTCTTGCGAGCAAATAATTTTGCGTTCATTATATCATGTGCTTCGCACATTCTATGCATTTCGCAAAATCAGCATCCTTGCGAGCAAGTAATTTTGCGTTCATTATATCGTGAGAATAGCTCACCCAATGCATAAAAAACATTCCTTGTAAGGAAGTAAAATTTCATCATAATATCGTGTATGAAAATTGTGTATCAGAGAGAAAATAGAAAGAGACTATGAAGCTGTGAGTGGTGGAAACAGATGCATAGTCGTGGTTGTTTAATGTGTATTTGTGTAAAATAATAGAAAGAACTTAGAGGTGGAACATGCCGGAAAAGAAACAGATTTTAGGATATATTCATTCAACAGAAAGCTTTGGAGCAGTCGATGGTCCGGGAATTCGATTTGTTGTATTTTTACAGGGATGCAAGATGAGATGCAAATATTGTCATAACCCTGAGACATGGAATCTTGTAACAGATTACAGCAGACTGTATGCTGACGATGTCAGCGATGATGAAAGAGAAGCACTTGAGAAAAAAATTGAAGAGAATACAAAACTGCTCAAAGATAAAGGTGTTAAGATCGAGGCCAGAACTCCGGAAGATCTGTTAAAGCAGGCACTTCGTTATAAGCCATACTGGAAAGGTCAGGGTGGTATCACTGTAAGCGGTGGTGAAGCATTACTTCAGATGGATTTCCTGATCGAATTTTTCAAGCTGGCAAAGGCGCAGGGTATCCATACTACGATCGATACGGCCGGAAATCCATTTACCAGAGAAGAACCGTTCTTCTCAAAGTTCAATGAACTGATGAGCCTTACAGATCTTTTTCTACTTGATATCAAACAGATCCATGATGATAAGCATCGTGAATTAACAGGATTCTCAAATCAGAATATTCTGGAGCTTGCTCAGTATCTGTCCGATCAGGGCAAGCATATGTGGATCAGACATGTACTTGTTCCGGGAATTACGACAGATGAGGATGATCTGAAGAAGACAAAAGAATTTATAGATACTCTTAAAACAGTGGATAAGGTAGAGGTACTTCCATATCATAAGCTGGGTATTCAGGAGTGGGAGAGACTTGGAATTCCTTATAAATTAGAGGGAATCGATCCTCCAACAGAGGAGCAGCAGAAGCTGGCAAAGAGCATTCTTGAAAAATAGGGAATGAACAAAAACATCACACGGACGGTATATATATTTTATGAAGCAGACCTGTCCGAATGTCGGTCCTTAGCGATCCGCTATTAAGCGGGAGCTTAGTACCGTTACATGAGGATAGAACGAAAGTGTTCTGCGCAATAAAGATATATATACCGTCCGTGTGATGTTTTATGTCACGAACTTATATAATAAGAATGCTCTTTGCAAGCATGTTCTTAGAGTAGGCGGAAGGTCGACTTTTGAGTGTCGATGATTCCGCCTTTTTTTAGTTTGCTGATTTCAGCGGACATGGCGGAGCGTTCTACACCGAGATAGTCTGCGAGTGCCTGACGATTGAAAGGAATAGTGAAGGTATCCGAATGATTCTGTTTTGCCTGGTCGGAGAGGTATGCCATTAATTTATCACGGGTTGTTTTCTCTGACATATAGCGTATTTTTTGGTTTAACGCAAGGTTTTTCCGGGCAATTTCGTGTAGCAGATTCCGGATCAGGGTGTTGTGAAAATCACAGGAATTCGAACAGGAGGTCAGAAGGTGGTGGCAGTCCAGAAGCAGAATATCACTGTCAGTCATGGCAAAGACGCTGATCGGTACAGTAGAAAGACCTGCGCAGGAGAAGGCTTCTGCAAACAGATCACCGGGTTGTAGATCTGTCATGACGCTTCGGTGCCCATAATAATCTTCCCGGATCACCTGCGCTGTTCCGGTAAGAATGATTCCGATAAAGCGTGCCGGATCGCCCTCTACGAATATGGGATTCCCTTTTTTTACATGAATATGGTTTCCGTCCAGACATGTAAGCATAGCTGGCAGATCCTGTTCATCGATGCCGGTAAACAGGCGGCAGGCTGACAGGGTATCAATATAGGATGTAAGATCGTGTTTGTTCATAAAATTTCCATTTCCTTAAATGTTGTTTTGTTGGAAATCCAACATACATTTTGAAATAAGTATATTAGAATAAGCACATAAAATCAAGAACCTGATTGACAGTTAAGTGATGAAAGTAAGCTGCGATGTATAATGTCGATCAAAGAAGCGACAGATATAACAGCAAATATCATAGAATGATCAGGTATCGGGTATTCAGGAGGAAAAACGATGATTCGCAGGATTATAGAAATTAATGAAGAAAAGTGTAACGGCTGTGGGGCATGTGCATCGGCATGCCATGAGGGCGCAATCGGGATGGTGAATGGAAAGGCAAAGCTGCTTCGTGATGATTATTGTGACGGACTGGGAGACTGTCTTCCTACCTGTCCGACCGGAGCCATTACATTTGTTGAACGTGAAGCAGCGGACTATGATGAGGCAGCGGTATTGGCGGCAAAAGCTGAGAAGGCAGTAAATGGAGCAGGCAGTCCGTCAGGAGAACCACTACCATGTGGTTGTCCGGGTACGGCTATGAAGACATTTAACAGAGACCGGTATGACAAAAAGACAAGAACTGTTGAAGCAGGGAGTAAGACTGTGCAAAATGGTGAAGTATCACCTGAGCTTGTACAGCAGTTAGCATCGATGATGGGACAGCAGGAGTCAGAGCTGCGCCAGTGGCCGGTACAGATCAAGCTTGTTCCGGTGACAGCCCCTTGGTTTGATGGAGCAAAGCTGCTTGTTGCGGCGGATTGTACAGCGTATGCATATGCAAATTTCCATCGGGATTTTATTAAGGGACATATCACTTTGGTTGGCTGTCCGAAGCTTGACATGATAGATTATTCTGCAAAGCTGACAGAGATCATCCGGAATAATAATATCCGGAGCGTTACGGTTGTGAGAATGGAGGTCCCGTGTTGTGGTGGTATTGAGATGGCTGTAAAAAATGCTCTTCAGAACAGCGGCAAATTCCTTCCGTGGAATGTGGTTACAATTTCAACAGATGGAAAGATTATGTAAGTAAAATAAATGTATATTGTATTACTGTTGTTCCTGTAAGATCACGTGGGATAGAAGACACAGATTTTGCAGGAATATATGTCAGGTGATAGAAAAATAAAAGAGAAGAAGGCTTCGGGTGTCAGAAATTATAAGGTAAAGAGCGTGACCGGAAAATAATACTTGACATTTTGGTTAGAAACGTCTAACATAACATGTGTTATGATGAATGATCAGGAAAACACAATAGAGAAAATCAAACAGACAGCATTAGACGAATTCTTCATACATGGCTATAATAAAGCAAGTCTTCGAATGATCTGCAGCCGGGCAGGAGTTACAACCGGTGCAATGTATTTTTATTTTAAGAATAAAGAAGCGTTGTTCCGGGAGATTTTTGAACCACTGGTTGTGCAGTATGAAGAATTGCTTGTCAGATATATGGAGTTAGAGCTTGCAGAGCCGGAGATTGGTACGCAGTTAGATGTTCAGATGATGCGATTTATTCTGGAACACCGAAAAGAAGCGGTGGTCATTCTGGAGAAGGCGCAAGGAAGCTGTTATGAAATGTATCGTTCCAAGGTAGAACAACTGATGGAGCAGTCGATATATACATTTTATAAGAGCCGGATGGAATGTGAGCCGGATGAGAAGCTTGTAAAGATACTGGCCAAGATCCGTTTGGATGGATGTCTGGAGATTATTAAAGGAAATTACAGCATGGAAGATAGTTTGTATCTGGTTGAGAAGATCGGGATCTACTCGATGGGTGGAACAGATAAATTAATACAGAATCTAAGAGCGCCTCACAGCATGTAGCTGTGGGGTTCTTTTTTTACAACATAACAAAAAATAACATTTGTTATGTAAATACAGAAAAGGAGAATAATTTATGAGTGAAGGAAAAGTAATGCAGACAGGAACAACAGGAGAACAGGCTAAAACAAAGGTAGGAGTACAGGGAGTACCGGAGACGATGCTGCAGACTTTATTTGCAAGAGCGGCAGAATCCGAAAAAAAGAATCACCATATCTATGATAAGAAAGCGATCGAGATCGTATCCCGGTTGGATTATGATTTTTCAAAGGCAGAATCCGATAAGTTGATGAGCAGCGGTGTAATTGCAAGAACGATCGTGTTGGATCGTCTGGTAAATGATTATCTGACCAAGCATCCGGATGCCATTGTTGTAAATATTGCCTGTGGACTGGATACCCGGTGTTACCGGATGAAGGGAAAATATCAACGTTGGTACAATATTGATCTTCCGGAGACCATGGATATCCGAAGTCGTTTCCTTGAGGAGAATGACCCTGTTTATCAGATCGCTAAGTCTGCAACAGATCCATCTTATACGTTGGATATCGAGTATCATGGAGAACCGGTTTTGGTGGTCATAGAAGGGCTTACGATGTATTTAACGGAGCAGGATGTGCGTAAGATGTTTGAGATTATTGATCAGACATTTACACAGGCAAAGGTTCTGGTTGAGGTAATGGCACCATTTGTTGTGAAGCATATGAAAGAGAAGTCCATAGAGGGAAGCCAGGCGAAATTCATCTGGGGTGTGAAAAGCGGAAAAGCATTTCAGAGTGTTGCTCCTTCTTTCCAGAGCGAAAAAGATATCAGTCTTGTAGAAGGAATGAAGGAATTTGTTCCTGTATATAAGGTGCTTGGAAAGATTCCGGCTGTAAGGAATTTTTCAAACAAGATTCTGGTACTGAATAAACGATAAGAGTTGAATTTAACGGATTTGGTAAATCGCCGGCGTTTATGATACGCATAGGTGTTGCCATACTGCCTCAAAAATAGTAAAATAAACTCAGATTTTGTCTGAATATTGGAGGTTTACTATGAATGAGACAGTCATGATCAATGCATATATAGTCATATCAATTATTATTGCTGCTACAGATATATTATTAGCGGTAAAATCTTTTAAAAAGAATAAAACAACAGGTAGATTTCTGGGGTTTGCCTGTATGGGTGCGGCTATTGTAGATATTAGTTATCTGATCAGTATCATAAGTGATTCCTATATGTGCATGGCGGCTATGTCGAGTATATATTTTATAAGTATAGATTTTATGCTTGTCTCTCTTTTAATTTTCACGGTTTATTTCACAAAAGGAAAGTTTTCCGGATATGGGAAATGGATGGTAGCATTCTGCTTTTTATATTGTATATATGAATTGATCGTGTTTGCAGTTAATCCATTTATGGAAATTGCAATTGAATATAAACCACGGGATACGCTGATTGCAAAGTATAGCTATCAGATGAAGCCCTTGTATGAGCTCCATCTGATATTTTCGTATGTAATGGTGTTATTGGTGGTAGGTTTATTGATTCGGAAGATTTGCAAGATTCCGCAAGAATATCGTTGGCAGTATTTAAGTGTTATCATAGGAATTCTTATTATTGTAGGGTCAAATGCGATCTTTTTATTTTTACCGGGCGAATCTGTAGTGAATTTACTGGACTATTCGATCGGAGGATACAGTGTAGTATCATTTATTATTTATTGGAGCTGCTTTGATTATTCCACACATGGGATGTTGAATAAATTGAAGACAAGTATATTTGAAAATATAGGGCAGGGCATCGTTTTGTTTGATGATGACGAGCACCTGATTCTGCATAATGAAAGAGCTGATTTTTTCCTGGGAGAAGAACTGTTGACCGGATGTAAAGATCTTCAGAGTTTTCTGGATGTATATGGATTGTCGTTTGATCCAGAATCAGATGACGACAGCTTTTCCCTGCAATGCTATGTTAAGTTGGAAACGGAAGAAAAAACATTGCGGTGTGATGTAAAGAAGCTTGAAAATAAAAACGGCCATAAGATTGGTCAGATGTTTGTATTTACAGATATCGCACTTGAGACGGATATGCTTACAGGATTTCAGAAATGGGAAAATTTCAAACAGCTTGCATTGGAAAAAAATGATCATTTTACGTTCCCGGTAGGAATTGCTGTATGCGATATTAATAGTTTGTCTGTTATCAACAGCACACTTGGGAAAAAAGCAGGGGATCAGAAGATCCGGTTGTTGTCGGAAAATATGAGAACCTGTTTTCCTGAAAGGGCATATTATGTCAGAGGAACCGAGGCACATCTTATAGCATTGTGTAGCCGAAGCAGTGAAGATGAGATGGCAGTATGTGCCGGAAAACTTAAGGAGAAGTTCGACGGAAGTATTCAGTACGCAGTCAGTGTAGTAGAAGATGAGACACACAGTATAGTTGAAAGCATTCGAAATACAGCTAAAGCTATGCGTACAAAGAAATTAGTAGACAGCAAATCCATTCATTCGGATATGCTGGCATCTCTGATACGGGCACTTGAGGAATGTGACAGTGATACGGAGCATCACGTTCGCCGTACACAGATTATGGGTGCAGAGCTTGGTAAACGTATAGAGTTATCCGATATACAGCAAAGCCGCTTGTCCCTTCTCTGTCTGCTTCATGATATCGGAAAGATCGGTGTTCCGATGGAGATATTGAACAAACCGGGAAAACTTACCGATGAAGAATGGAAGATCATGCGTTCACATGTTGAAAAGGGCTACGATATTGCAAACAGTAATGTAGAATTGAAGCAGATCGCAGAGGAAATCAGACATCATCATGAAAGATGGGATGGAAAGGGCTATCCGGACGGACTGAGCAGGGAGAGTATACCTGTACTGTCACGTGTAATTGCTGTTGTTGATGCATTTGATGCGATGGTAAGTGACCGTCCATATAGAAATGGAATGCCTGTATCCGATGCACTTGAAGAATTAAAAAAATGCGCCGGAACACAATTTGATCCGTTTATTGTTTCCGAGTTTATTCAAATGATATCAGAGAATTATTCTGATACCGTAAAGGGAGTTCATAAGTTCAGGCAGGAGAAGGAAAAACCTCAACACAAACAAGTGGCAAAACCGGAGGATAACAGTACACTTCAGGAAGCATTCTGTGTACATACAGTGCAATGCAGCAGATATTTGCTAGATGGTTCATGGAATATTTTGTCTGTGGATGATAATTTCGAGAAGCTGACAGGCTATTCCGGTGAGGATGTAGAAAAAAATTCCATGAATCAGATGGACCTGATCCCTGAAGCTGATCGGACAGAATATTTGTGCCGGACAAATGCCAATCTGGCTAAGAGTACATATGTATTGCAGGAACACAGACTCCATCGAAAGGATGGAAAGGATATTTATGTCTTTTGCTATGGACGTGTCTTTTACGATTCGGCAGTTAAACAGGATCGTGCAGAGATTATTATTTCAGATGTATCGAGTACTTATTCCATGAAGATCTTGACAGATGCAGAGCAGAATAAGGCGGAAGTCAGATTGCGGAATTGGGAGAATACATATCGTACAGATTCCCTGACGGGCCTTTTGAATCATGCGGCTTTTCGGAATGATATGGAGATGAAGCTGTTATCAGGTGATTTTAATGCAATGATGATCATGATAGATGTTGATAAATTTAAGCAATATAATGATACCTATGGTCATCATAATGGTGATAAATATCTGATCTTAGTCGCCCAGACATTGCTTGTGTCTTTACGAAATGAAGATTTTGCCAGTCGTATGGGTGGGGACGAATTTGCAGTAATGATGTTCTTCAATAAGAGTGTGCCGGAGAAGGAGATCAAAGAACATGCCCAGCAGATATTTGACAAAGTAAATCTGACAGTAAAATCTGCAGAGGGAGGTACCGGCATCTCTATGGGCGCAGTCATCGCTAAGTCAGAAGCAACCTTTAACCGGTTATATGAGGAAGCAGATAATGCATTATACGAGGCGAAGGAAAGCGGAAGAGGCAGACTGGTCGTGAAGGAGCATGGGGAAAAATAATATAGTATTTATGTTTATAGATGGCATTCTAACAGGAAGTGTTAGGATGCCATAAGAAGTTTGGAGAATTTTAATGACAAAAGAGGAATGGTATAAGCAGCTATTTGAGAGACTTGGTAATTCCGAGTTCCGAAGCAGCTTTCATTTAAAGCAGAAGGACATTGATTACATAAATGAAAAAGGACTGGATACTATAAGGCAGCATGCGCAGGATTTCATTGCAAAGCGGGAAGCTCCGGCGGTTATTCCAAACGATGGAAAACAGACGCCGATGAAAGGGCATCCGGTATTTATCGCACAGCATGCAACTGCAACCTGCTGCAGGGAGTGCATCCGAAAATGGCATAAGATACAGCCGGGCAGGAAATTGAGCCAGATACAGCAGGAGTATCTTGTGGATGTGATCATGACCTGGATTCAGAGAGAGATGGAGAGGAATAAGGATTAGATAGGTAAAAATAATATTTCTTTAATTGGGATAGAATACTATGAGATAATTCGCTTAATTTGTTGACTATTCCCTTAATTAACACTATTATTTAAGGAAAAGAAAGGAGAAGTAAGGGAATGCGAAACTTCAATTATTCTGCAATTAAATATCAGAAATGGGATTCAGAGATTTTAGGGTTAATTGCTGCTATTTATAAAGAAGCTGGAAAACAGGAGATGTATTTGAAGCAGCGTCCAGAGGAACTTGATAAACTTGTAGAGATTGCAAAAATACAAAGTACCGAGGCATCTAATGCTATTGAAGGCATTGTTACGACGAGTACCAGAATTCGTCAGCTTGTTGAAGAAAAGACAACACCTAAGAACCGGGATGAGCAGGAAATTGCGGGTTATCGTGATGTGCTGAATGTTATTCATGATAGCTTTGATGCGATTCCTATTACAAAAAATTATATTTTGCAACTGCACAAGATGTTATATAGCCATATGAACAATCCGCTTGCAGGGCAAACAAAGAATGTACAGAATTATATTAGTGCTACTTATCCAGATGGACATGTTGAAGTGCTGTTTACACCACTTGCTCCATTTGAAACACAGGAGGCACTCGACAGAATCTGTGAGGAATACAATCGTGTCATAGGAAATATGGAATTGGAGCCACTTATTGCCATTTCTGTTTTTATACATGATTTTCTATGCATTCATCCTTTCAATGACGGAAATGGAAGAATGAGCCGTCTGCTCACTACATTACTGCTGTATCGGAGTGGATTCTATGTTGGAAAGTATGTCTCATTGGAAGCAAAGATTGCCAAGAATAAAGACCTGTACTATGAGGCTCTTGCTGCGGCTCAGCCGGGCTGGCATGATGGAACAGAAGATGTAGTGCCATTTATCAAATATTTACTTGGAACCATCCTTGCTGCCTATAAAGATTTTGAAGACAGAATGGCGTTGGTTGAAATAAAACTACCTGCACTTGAAATGGTACGGAGAGCAAGTCATAATAAAATTGGACGTTTCAATAAGCAGGATATACGGGAGCTATGCCCTACACTCAGTGACAGTTCTATTGAAGGTGCACTGCGAAAATTGGTTGCATCAGGAGAATTGAGGAAAGAAGGAAAAGGAAAAAATACCTGCTATTTTGGGGTGAGGTAGGTGGTTGATTTTTTGTAAATATGAATTGGGGTAAGGGGTGGATTCATAACAGGATTTTGTCTGAATACTTATCCAGATGACCAAAACTAAAATATAAGTACCAACCGTCAAATTCGATGGTTGGTATTTTTTTAGAGTTTTCTGCGTCGGCAAAAACAACAGAAGAATGAGAACAAAATATGGATTTGTTGCCGATAATGTGGTATACTAACTATAGTAAACGTGATTTTTGAAATCATGATAATAAAAGGCTCACAGAATATGCTTTTTATCGTGTGAAAGGAGGAGGGCGGCAGATGCGATATCTTTCAGTTGCTGAAATGGCAAAAAAATGGGATGTATCTGAACGTAGTGTAAGAAATTATTGTGCCCATGGTCGTGTGCCGGGAGCATTTCTTACCGGAAAGACATGGAATATTCCGGAAAATGCAGAAAAGCCGGAGCGCACTAACAAGAAGAAAGAAAAGCCAACGACCTTACTGGATGTTTTGCAGGATGAGAAGGCGAATAAATATGCTGGAGGCATTTATCATAAGACACAGATTGATTTAACATATAATTCAAACCATATGGAAGGCAGTCGGCTGACCCACGATCAGACCCGATATATCTTCGAGACGAATACCATTGGTATAGAAAAAGAAGTGCTTAATGTAGATGATGTGGTTGAAACAGCAAATCATTTCCGGTGTATTGATATTATTATTGATCATGCAAAATTGGCATTGACGGAAAAGTTTATTAAGGAGCTGCATCTGATTCTAAAAAATGGAACCAGTGATTCCAGAAAGGATTGGTTTGCTGTCGGTGATTACAAGAAACTGCCAAATGAAGTCGGCGGTATGGAAACTGCACTTCCGGAAGAAGTAGCAGACAGAATGAAGAAATTGCTGTCAGAGTACAATAACAAGAAAGAAAAGACCTTTGACGATATTCTGGATTTTCATGTGAAGTTTGAACGTATCCATTCATTTCAGGATGGAAATGGTCGTGTGGGACGTTTGATTATGTTCAAGGAATGCCTGAAATACAATATTGTTCCATTTATTATCGAGGATAATTTGAAAATGTTTTATTATCGAGGATTGAAAGAATGGGACAATGAAAAAGGGTATCTGACTGATACTTGCCTGACAGCACAAGATAGATATAAAGCATACCTGGATTATTTTAGAATTGCATATTAAAAGTGAAAATACTGCGGCACAATATCGTGCGATAGTAACATTGAATGCTGTACAGTAATATTAACAGAACCCACCACGCCTCTGATTTTTATGCGCAACCCGGTGGGACTTTTTACTTATGGGGTATTTTGCGTATCAGTATCCAAAACAAATATTAACAATAGAACAGCAGGTGCAATCTTATATTACACATAAATGATATAAAATTGTTTGATTCACAGCATAAAGAATTAATATGAAAATAAAATAGTCGAATTATTTTTGAAAGGCAATAATTGAGGATACTAATAACAAATGTTATAATAATTTTATGATTGAATGACATAAAATTAGTAAATCATAAAAAGGAAAACCCAAATAGATATGAGTGAAAATAGAACTTTGGATTATTACAATAAAAATGCCAGCAGTTTTGCAGAAACAACGATTGATGTGGATTTCCAGAAGACACAGAAGCGTTTTCAGAAATTGTTGCCTATGCAGGGATATATCCTTGATTTTGGATGTGGTTCTGGAAGAGATACTAAGTATTTTCTGAGTCAGCATTTCCAGGTTGATGCAATAGATGGTTCAGAGAAATTGTGTCGTATTGCAAGTGATTATGCAGGTATAAAAGTTAAAAAAATGCTATTTAAAGAGCTGGAAGAAATAGAAAAATATGATGGAATATGGGCATGTTCTTCAATACTTCATCTTTCAAAGAATGAACTTAAAGCGGTGTTTGAAAAAATGATAAAGGCATTAAAAAGAGATGGTATCATTTATATGTCCTTTAAGTATGGTGATTTTGAAGGAGAGAGAAATGGACGATATTTTACAGATTTTACAGAAGAGAAGTTTGAAAAATTTGTTCAGAATATAGAAAATGTTAAATTGAGGGAAGAGTGGATTACAAGTGATGTAAGACCAGGTCATGGAGATGAAAAATGGCTGAATTTAATACTGCAGAAGAATTAGATGATATTAATGAAATAGTATATGGGGCGGATGCACTTACTGGAGGTCAAGATAAGAGGATGTATCTGTATTATCAGTTGATTAATAGTCTGAAACAGGCTGATAGTGTGGATATTGTTGTTTCATTTCTGATGGAATCTGGTGTCAGAATGTTGCTTAATGAACTTGAGAATGCATTGAAACGTGGAGCAAAAATTAGAATTCTTACAGGAAATTATCTTGGTATAACACAGCCATCAGCATTGTATCTTATCAAACATAAGCTTGGGGAACAGGTAGATTTACGTTTCTATAATGAAAAAAATCGTTCATTTCATCCAAAATCATACATGTTTCATTACCAAGAGTATAGTACGATATACATAGGGTCATCAAATATTTCAAGGAGTGCATTAACATCAGGTATTGAATGGAATTATCGATTTAGTAGCAAAACAGATCCTCAAAACTATGAAAAATTTTATAATACATTTCTTGATTTATTTGAAAACCATTCTGTGGTAATAGATGAGGATGAATTAAAACGATATTCAAAAGACTGGCACCGTCCAGCTGTATCAAAGGATCTGGATAGATATGATTTGCAGGATAATGAAATTACAAATAATATAGCGTTATTCGAACCAAGAGGAGCGCAGATAGAAGCTTTGTGTGCACTGGAAAATACCAGAGCAGAGGGCGCAAAAAGAGCTTTAGTCCAGGCTGCGACAGGTGTTGGAAAAACATATCTTGCAGCATTTGATTCAAAGAAATATGGGAGAGTACTATTTGTTGCACATAGAGAAGAAATCTTAAAGCAGGCTGCAGAATCTTTTAAAAATGTTAGAAATTCAGATGATTATGGTTTTTTTGACGGAGAAAGTAAATGCACGGATAAATCTGTGATTTTTGCTTCGGTTGCAACACTTGGCAGGAATGAATACCTGAATGATAAGTATTTTGCTCCAGATTATTTTAATTATATTGTAATAGATGAATTCCACCATGCAGTTAATGACCAGTATCAAAGGATTGTAAATTATTTTAACCCACAGTTTTTGCTGGGATTAACAGCGACTCCAGAGAGATTAGATGGTCGAAATATCTATGAAATCTGTGATTATAATGTGCCCTATGAGATCTCATTAAAAGAAGCAATCAATAAGGGAATGCTTGTTCCGTTTCATTATTATGGGATTTTTGATGAAACCGATTATTCAAAATTACACATTGTAAGGGGAAGATATGATGAAAAAGAATTGAACGAAACCTATATTGGAAATGTTCACAGATATGAGCTGATTTATAAATATTACTGCAAATATGGGTCAAGGCAGGCTCTTGGATTCTGTTGTTCCAAGGAGCATGCAAGAGAGATGGCGAAAGAATTTTCATCAAGAGGAATACCGTCAGTTGCCGTATTTAGTTATGCAAGTGGGGAATATACTGAGAAACGAAATGTAGCAATACAAAAATTGAAGAATGGCGAAATAAAAGTGATTTTTTCTGTGGATATGTTTAATGAAGGCGTTGATATTACATCGGTTGATATGGTAATGTTCTTAAGACCTACAGAATCGCCAATAGTTTTCCTTCAGCAGCTTGGAAGAGGACTTAGAAAATACAGGGGGAAAGAGTTCCTGACAGTGCTTGATTTTATTGGTAATTATGAGAAAGCAGGCAGAGTGCGTTTCCTGCTCGAAGGAAAAACTGATGTGCAAAGAGAAGGAGTTCATCTATCAGATGCATTGCAATTTCCAGATGATTGCCTGGTGGATTTTGATATGAAGCTGATTGATCTTTTTGCTGAAATGGATAGAAAACATTTAAAGCTTAAAGATCAGATAATAAATGAATATTTCAGGGTAAAAGAGCTGTTAGGAAAGCGACCGACAAGGCTGGATTTGTTTACATATATGGATGATAATATTTATGAATCTGCAATTACACATTCCAAAGATAATCCGTTTAAAAGATATCTGGAGTTCCTCAATGATTTGGGAGAACTAAGTCAAATAGAAGAAGAATTTTACAAAGGAATTGGAAGAGAATTTATCAGTCTGATTGAAAATACAAATATGTCAAAGGTATATAAGATGCCGGTGCTTATGGCATTTTATAATAACTCTAATGTGTTGATGAAAGTATCAGAAAAACAGCTTCTTTCAAGCTGGAAAGAATTTTTCTCAACTGGAACAAACTGGAAAGATCTTGATAAAAATATGACATTACAGAAGTATAAAGATATTTCAGATAAGGAACATTTAAAGAAGATTCTCGCTATGTCAGTGCATTTCCTTTTGGAATCAGGGAAAGGATTTTTTGTTAAAAATGATGATGTGATATTAGGTTTAAGAGAGGAATTGCATCCGCTAATTGACAACCCTGTTATGATCCAGCAGATGAAAGATGTAATAGATTATAGGACAATGGACTATTATCAGAGAAGATATAGAGAGAAACAGAATTAAAAGTAACTATAATTGATATGAAATGGATTTAAGGAGAAAATGCAGATATTTATAGATGCAGATGCGTGTCCGGTAGTGGGCATTGTCGAGACAATAGCAGAGAATTACAATATTTCTACCACCTTGTTGTGTGATACGAATCATATTTTGTATTCTGATTACAGCGAGGGGATGTTGTAGTATCGCAGGATTATGATGTTGCTACAATGGCACTTGTAAAAGGGCCCACAAGGTCCGGTGGATATCGGTTCAGCACAGAGCATTTCAAGATAAAACAAGGAGAACCAAAACAATGATACGAATATTATTTATCTGCCACGGCAATATTTAAAGTATGGCGAGAAAACCTTGATTTTGTAGGATTTCTGAGATGGAGACGAACAATTTACACCTTATTTATACCTTTGGAAGATCGAATCGGTAATTAAAATGTAGGGAACTACAAAAGATATGTTTTGAAAATTAGAAAATGTTAAATGCAAGCATAATTTCAAAAAAATAGGAAGTTGCTGATTTTTTACAAAAGAAATCTTGACAGCAACATCGGAAATTGTATAATAATATTAACAGAAACCACCACGCCTCTGATTTTTCATGCGCAACCCGGTGGGATTTTTTTATTTATGGGGTGTTTTATGTATCAGTATCCAAAACAAATATTAACAATAGAACAACAAGTGCAATCTTATGCAGATGCAGGAATGGAGATTACATCTCGTGAAGATGTAGAGAAAGTATTAAAAACAATTGGGGTTTATCGTTTGAGAGGCTACTCGTTTCATCTATATGATAATACTGATAAGAAGTATTCAGATGTTAGAGTGTATTATGAGTAAGGATATTAAGACCGCTCTTGAATGTTATAAAATGTGGACGAGCGTATCAATGGGAAACATACTTGATGTTTTGAGAGATTGTGAGACATGGCAATCTATTGCACTATTGTGAAATTAGAAGATGGGATAGACACTATTGAAAACTAAAAGATATTGGAAAATAAGAAAGATACTATTAAATTGGATTTTTAAACTTAAAAAGATACGCTTTACTTTGGAAAGTCGAAGACAGTCATCTAAGGAATATTGGTCGTTTGACAGACTTCTTTTGGAGAGATTTGTTTCTGGTGTTATTAAGGGAATAATATTAGCAACAATTCTTGGTTTGTTGGATAAGCTGTTACTTAGCATTGGCGTGATACTGGTTATAAATAGTAATATTTTGTCAGATGTACTTATTGGAGAATTAGGCGTTGCAGGTGTTATTTTAGGATTGTATTGCTCTAATATTTCAAGTATATATTCTACAAGATATGCTAATGCTCCAGAAAAAATAGCTATTGCCTTTCAATATGATAGGTTGACGGTAAAGTGTTTAAATGCCATTAGTAGTTGTATAATATATGGAACAATTATACTTGTTGAATTATTAATGGGATATGACGTTGGTTGGGTATCTGCCGGTACATTAATTATATGGTCAATAGTGGTCGTTATTTCTTTTGGAATAACTGGAAATAGAACATACCAGTTGTCAGATGTATTTAGAGTATCAGATGATGCTTATATTGCATTAGGAAGAGTGATTACCAAAAGTCTTAATCGAGAACTGTATGCATCAGATGCAAATTATCAAAATCACTTTTGTAAGATTGCATCAGATAGAATTGAATTACTAAAAGTTATTCAAAAATATGGATGTAATCCTGATTCGGCAGATAGCTCATCTATTCTTAATTTTATGTGTACGAATCTAGACCTTATTGAACAGTATTGGCTTATTAAGAGGCATATTTCGAGAGATTCATTGTGGTTTAGGAGAAAAGGAGTATATCAGAAGTGGCATTTTGCTAATGACACGGAAACCTCAATGGCGTTAAGAACAGGAACCTCATTAAGACCAAAGGAAAAACCTGATTTTTATTGGTTCGAAGATGAATTAATGTCAATAAATCATGCATGTGTAAATTATTTGATTAAAAGGAATGACTGGGGGACTTTATATAGTTATTTTTCAGTCTTTGAGTCAGTTTGTAAATCCGCAATAGAACAAAAAGAGGCAAATTACTATGTAGGACAAATTGATTGGCTAAAAAGTGTTATTCAAAGTTTTGTAGATAACACTAAAATAGAAGAAAATGTTGCCTTTGCAGGAATTGTCGAACATATTTCTCTTTTATATTTGGATATAATATTGGAGTCAAGTAAGTATTTTAGTAATCTTGATATTAATGCAATAAGCAAATCGGTTATAAAAGGAATTGACACCGGAAAGAGATACAACTCTATAAAGGCAATTAGGGGAAGAAATTATATAGAAATATATAAGAAGATGATAACTGAGGTTTATGCAGAAGGACATCGGATCACTCCTGATTGGTTAATTAAGCAGTATGTGGCAAAAGAGGAGTTTGTTTATGTAAATACCTTATTTGATATGGTTAAAGAAGGGGTCGAACAGGCATATTCATTGAGTAGTTTTTTTGTTGAAAAAAATATGTATTATGAAGCGTGCATTATGCTTACGAGATTCTATGAATATGAGTCTAAGTTGTCAAATTTCTTTAAGTTTGCAAATCAGGTAGAAAAGAATTTAAATAAATATCATTTAGATTCTGCAGATAAATGGGATGACAGTAGATTAGCAGGAGTAGAAGAAAAATTTTTGGAATGTAAAAAAGAACTTCCAGAAATGTTGCTAAAATGTTCAAGTGCTTTTGCAATTAAAAATTGGGATAGAAGAGAAGAATATCCTGACTTTTTAGGTGAGTGCTATAACCATATTGCAGAAGATACGGTTGAGGCTATTGTCAACTCAGATAAAAAGCAATTTGAAAAAGATTTTGAGATTTTAACAAAGATAATGCTTTTATATCAGGAGTATATCAGAACGGATTTTATAAAGAACAAAGATTTATATAGAGTAGAATATGCATATTATATGTTTACGTCTCCGATTGTTGAATGGGCACAAATTGGTGGACTTGGAATATTGTGGGGCGAATTTTTTAAAGATGTAGAATGGTGTAGTATCGTAAAAGAAGCTTCAAAAATTGTACTTAATGTAAAAGAGGATGAGGAGAAGTCAACAGAGCTTGCAGCTCAATTAATCGAATTTGCATCACGGAGAAATAAATTCCTTTTTGGTATAGGGGCAAGAGATATCCTTGAAACAAAGTGGAATCAATTTGTCGCAAATGCAATAAGAGAGTCTGCTACTATTGAAACGGAATATGTTATGTTCAGACAAGAGATAAAGACTGATAGTAAAATTATTAAAGCATTTTGCTCAAATTTTTTAGATATGGGATTTACGACAGATCCATCCGAAGTATTTTGGGTTATATGTATTAATCCGCTACTCCCTAAGGAAAAGAGATTTCACACTAGATTTTCGTGGGAGGATGATTTGAATGAATAATATATTAAGAATAAAAAGGAAGATGGAAAAAGTATATAAACGTCCCATTGATAACATTTATTCGCATAGTTTTTACAGTGAGTTGTTTTCAGGTTATGAGTATTCGTTAAGCGAAGAAAAAATTAATAGAAGAGATTTCTATATAATCATTCCAGATGATAAAGAGATTGTAGAATTATTTGGAAACGGTAGGCATTATGATTTTTCATATGAGTTTAGTCAATCTATTGATAGAGTCCTTTATAGCATGGCTGTTTATGGAAAGGCATATATTTTCGTAAAGCCAGATTATATTAACGAATCTGATGCGAATGGAAAAGAAATTAAAAAACTAAGCGCTATTCATATAGGAGAAGTAAAAGGAATTCCAAAGAAAGGTAAGTTTTACTCAAAGACTTATTCAAATGGAATCTCTGAATTCAATATTGAAGAAGGTAAATTAATTATTTTTGACTTAAAGGAATTTGGATATAAAAGAAATTACTTTAAAAACCTTGTAAAACATTTGGGAAAATATGATATTACATCTAATTCTCTAGAATTAATAAACACTGAGCCTGCATATGATTTTAGCGTACATGCAGATAAAAACAGAAAAAGGTTCTTAAAAAAGGTGAGAAACATTGGTTGGAGTTTTGGAACGGATGGTTTGTCGGATAGTTATATTTTGTATAAGGAAATCCAAATGAAGTTATTTAAAATGCAGATGCTTCAAAATGTTCTTATGAAAATTAATCAAGTGATAGCAACAGAATATATTCCTAATAAAGAATTTGAAATAAAAGCGTTAACCAGTAATGTTGACTATGTAGGAGCGTGGACTAAATTCCAATCTGGAGAATTAACAGTTTCGGAATTGAATAATATAGTATGGAAAGGACTTACTGATTAAGTGAACATGTTTACTGTAGAATGCAGGCTCCTCTTGCGGAAGTATCCTAATTGCAAATCTTACCTCACTAAAACAGGGCCTTCCATTAATGACTTTAGGTACAAGCTAAAATGAGAAATTCCAAATGCACATAAGCATGATGTGAGAGAATTTGCCATAAGTTTCCTTGGTTACCTTACAGCGAACCACTCTGGAAATGTCAATGTCTGGAACGACTTAACATTTCTAGAGTGGTTCGTTTCTTTTATATATTTAGGCAAGTGATAGTATGAAAATGATGAGAAAAAAGTTGATAATATTCGCGGGTGAGATTATAATAAAGAAGATTTGATATATAAGGAGATTATACTTATGGATTATTTGTCTATACAAGATGTTTCAAATAAATGGAATATTAGTAAACGAAGAGTGCAAATCTTGTGCCATGAAGGAAGGATTAATGGCGCAAAAATGATAGGAAATATGTGGGTGGTTCCTGAAAATGCTGTAAGACCAGCGGATGCACGAAAAAAGAACCCAATAATGGAGAAAAAAAAGTCATACTCACTTGTGAGAACTGATTTAAAAAAAGTATTAAAATGCATGTATAAAAAGGCAGAGCAATATGAATTTATAGAATCTGATAAAAAGATATATGTTTTGTCAATTCTTTCAGGTGTTCTATGTTCAACTTATATCGGAACAAATGAAAGTGAATTAGAGATTATCAATCAAATTTTTTTTGATATTTCAGGTAAGGTTAATCCATATGAGATTGACAAAGAAATTCTAGATATGGCAGTTGAATTTATCAAATTATATAAAAATAACAAGGAAGTGGAGAGTGTTGTTTCGTGGGCTTATCAATATTCAAATAGAATTATTGATAATAGTGATTATAGTAATACACAGTTTTTTACAGAAAAATATATGATAGATTTTATTGTTCACCATATAGAAGAATTGTCTTTAGCAAAAAAAATACTTGATCCGTGTTTGGGCGGAGGCAATTTTCTTGTTGAATGTTTAGAATTTTTGTGTGCTGGATGTACAGAAGTTGATGTTGAGAATACAGTCATATCTCAAGCAAAAAAGCTATATGGGTATGATATTGATGATATTATTGCCAAAATTGCTGTGGTGAATATTAGAATAAAAGCACTTTCTATAATTCGAGAGAAAGGTGGTAAAGCATCTTTTGATGTATGGAAAAAGATAATTCCTAATATTTTTTGTGCAATGGAAAAAGATGTCACTGTTGGTTCTTTGGCAAAAGATAATAGGATAGTGTGTAATATTTTGAGTGGAGATATTGTGGAACATGATAAAGCATTAGGTAACGCTAAAGTAATAGTAACAAATCCTCCATTTGCGTCAATAAAAGGTATGTCTAAGGAACAAAAGAATTTTTTGAAGATGAATTATCCCTTAGCAAAATGTGATACTTGTGTTGCGTTTATGGAAGCCATAGGTAATCTTTTATGTGCGGATGGTGTTTGCGGAATTGTATCACAAAATGCATGGATGTATTTGAAATCATTTTCAGAAGCTAGAGAAAAATATGTGAGTGAATATTATTTTCGATATATTGCGAATTTGGGTTCAGGCGCATTTATAGATTTAAGTGGAGAAAAATCAAATGTCTCTTTGATTGTATTTGAAAAGAAAAATCAAAAAAGAGTTCCATGTGTTAAAATTATAAATCTTTCTGTGGAGTCATTGTCGGATAAGATAAAAAAATTAATAACAAAAGAAGGTTTATTTGAAATTAATCAAGACAAATTAAATGGGGTGAATGGTTTTGTCCTTTCTGATAACAATGCATTAGATATGAATTATGAGGATAAGGAACAATATAGTTCTTCAGCGGTTCCAATGCAAGGGACATCGACCGGAAATGCTAAAGAATTAGTAGGGTATTTTTGGGAACATTTTGGTGAAAAAGAATGGATTCCAGTAAGTAAGGGGGGAGGATATTGTCGCTGGGAAGGATTAAATAACAGCGTTGTAAAGTGGGGAGAAAATGGAGAATATATCAAGAAACAGAAAGGGTCTGCATTAAGAAATATAAAATATTTTGGAAAAACGCAGTTAGTGTTTAGTGATACAGGAACTGCAGGATTAAATGTAAGATTATTGCTAAACAATCAAATTTTTATTGCTTCAGGACCAGGAATAAGAATACTACAAGGTAATGAATATGCACATATGGCATTTCTTAATTCAAGGTTAGCTGCCAATTATGTAAGGACTATATCTCCTAAATTAACCATTGCAGCAGGGTATATAGGACGCATTCCTGTAGAGCCGACTCTTTTGTGTTCGACAGTATTAGAAAGGAAGGCAAGGTTGTGTGTGAATTTGAAATGTAAACACTTACAATCTAGACCAAATAACCTTGAATATATTGATGTTACACAGGTGGGAAATGAAATTGATTTGAATCAACAAGCATGGGAGTTATTTAAAAGTGATATACTGAATGAATTACTTAAATTGGAAGTAGAAAGTCAATGTGATGAAATAATTTTGTCTGAGTTTTCTTTGAATGAAGTTGAAAGAAATGCTTTGTCTAAAGCAGTTGGAGAATGCGCTTTTAGAATAAAGACAGTTCAGGAGGTTGATATTACTAAATTTGATAAATATCTTGCAAAACTTCTTGATGATGCCTGCATGTTAAAACGATCACGAACATCAAAAGCTTCTTTGGGGTGTGATGGTATGCTAGAATATGTGGCTAAAGATTTGAAAATAAGTCCAACAAGTTTGGTAGAACAAATATGTCAATCTTTTTTTATGATGCAACATACATTGGAAAAATATAAAGATTTAATTATTCATAACTACTTATTGCATGAAATGGGATATTCAGTGACAACAGGTGTTGTTAAAGAGAAGATAAACAGCGATGAACTGATTGAATCGTTTGAAAGTGTTTATGGAAAACAACTAGATATTGATCAGTGGTTAAAAAGTAAGTTCAATTTGATTCATTGTGGTGTTTTTAAGGATAAACCGTTTATTATTTACGAGGATGGTGAATTAAAGAAGTATGGTAAATCAGTTTAGACAAGTAGTGTCTGCATACATTAATCAGAACAGTGAAGAAAAAAACTGGGAAGAAATAAGAGAGTTGTTTACGGTATATTCATATGTGGCATTTCTTTTAGTGGCGATAAAGAATACAACTGGAAAAGTTGATAGGGTAAAAGAACGAGCGATAAGTTTAGGATTGGAATCAAAAGATAATTTGAATTTACTTTTTAGTTATCCTGCAACCGAAAATATCGCTGAAGAAATTGCAAGGATTATAGATGATGAAACTCAAATTGATATTAATGCGGTATATCAAGCATATTTATCGGTTGATTATCGTATGTGTAATAATCTTGTTGAATTTTCAGGAGGAAAGAATAGTAGAGATACGTTGGGCTCTTATTATACACAGGAAGAATTTGCTTATGAAATTACTAAAAAAGCTATAGATGAATACTTGGTGAATTGTATAACTAATCCGAATATTATTAGCGTAGCAGATTTCTCTTGTGGCGGAGGAGCATTTTTGATTGCAGCATATAAAGTATGTAAAGATTATGGTATTAAAGTGAAACTGGTTGGAGTGGATGTTGATCCGATTGCAATTATGATTACAAGGTCTAGGTTAATAGAAGAACATGTAGGAAATAATGCGCAACATATTATTTTAGGAAATCCATTGCTAACTGTGAGCAATTCTCAGAAATCTACAAAAGCATTTTCTATGGCCTTAAGTGGAAGGTATTATAACTCTGATTTAGCTATTGATATTAGTGAGTCGTATGACGTTGTAATTGGTAATCCACCTTGGGAAAAAATTCGCTTTGAAGAAAAAAAATTCCTTTCTCACTACATGGATATACATTTGATAGCTTCTAAGAAAAATCGAGAGAATGTTGTAAATAATGCTCTTGAGACAAATCAAAAATTTTATCGGTCAATTCTAGAAGACTATAAGATTGCAAAGGAAGATATAAAAAAGCAGGAGGTATTTATTGATACAAGGGTGGGTGAACTTAATACATACGCTTTGTTTACAGAGTATGCATTAAAACATATATCAAAAAAAGGTATTGTAGGAATGATTGTAAAAAGCTCATTATTGAAAATGCCGGTCTATAGTGAATTTATGAAACATAGTATGGCTTCTAAAAAAATCTATGAAATTTATATGTTTATGAATCGAAAAAAGATTTTTAATATTGATTCGAGAGAGGAATTTTCTGTTGTATATTATAGCAATGATAATAAAAAAGATTTACAAATAGCAGTAGATATAGATGATTATAGAGAATTCTATGTTAAAGATAAAATAACAATATCAAATGAAATGCTTAGGGTGTTAAATCCTGAAACTGGTATGTTACCGAATATAACAAGTAATGAAGAATTAGATTTTTTATGTAGTGTTTATAATAATAATCCTACCTTTGGAAATGAATATACTGGTTGTCGTTTCGGAAGGTTAGTACATCTTACTAATCACTCACAGCATATATTACGTGAGAAAAAAATGGGCTATTTACCTATTTATGAAGGAAAGTTTATTGAACTTTATACGGGAAATTATGCTACATTCAAGGGTATGAATGAAAACGAAAAATATAAGAATAAGGCTACAGCAATACCAATCGACGATGTTACAGGCACGGAATATCCTGAAGCGAGATTTTATATTAAAAGTGAAATTTGGGATAATCTTTCAAAAAACTTTCATGAGGGCTATATTATTGCATGGAGAAGCTTGACTTCTGCAACAAATCGAAGAACTATGCTGGCAACATTGTTACCTTTAATACCTACATGCCAGTCAATACAAATACTTCAGTTAGACAATATTGATGATATGCTACAAATACTTGTCTTGTTTAATTCAATAATATTTGATTATATAGTCAGATTGAAGATGGCAGGATTAGACTTAACTCAAACTATAATTAAACAAATACCTGTACCAAAGAAAGAAATATATGAATCAGTAATTGTATTTCAGGATAAAGAGGATACAATACGAAATCATGTATATGCGAGAATTAAGTACTTATATGCCAAAGATAAAAGAGTGAGTGCTTTATTTGAGAATAACGATATTTGTGACAGCACAAAAAAAAGTCGAAAACAGATTATTTCAGAGTTGGATTGCTTAGTAGGAGCTATGTATGGTCTATCTACAGAGCAAATAAAAGAGATCGCAAGTACTTTTGATAAATATTATACGAAAAAAGAAGTGGAACAGTGGTTTTAATCACTGTTCCATAAAAATATTATAACATTCCGTATGCTTTAGAGGCAGCACCACTTCCGTTTTTTCCCCATACGCGACTGAGTGATTTAATATTATCTAATTCACTATTGTCTAGGAGTGAGAGAACATAGTAGTCAGGGGTAATTTTTTCAAAAACAAGAATTTTGAAGACAAAATCTCCACGGTTTCCAAATTTTGATAATTCATCAGTACCATCTGTTGGTTTGCCCTTTAATTGAATTCTCCAACTACCATTATTAGGAGCAAATTTAATTGTGGAAGGAAAGTAGTCTTTTCCCAAGTAATTGATGGTAATATCTTTTTCTCTGGTAGTATCTTCTGGATCAATTTCAAAGAATTTAACTCCTCCATACATACGATGGGGATCTGTATATTCATATGGAGTTCCTATAACGGAGCCTTCTACAATTTGTCCAAGCTTTGATAAATCAAGAATATTTCTCGACCCACCAGTGGATTTACGCATCTCAAACCAAAACTGTTCATTTGTAAATGCTGGTGTAGTAGTTGGCAAATCAACAATAAAATCGACATCTGTAGTTGTTTTTGCCTTAGAGAACAATTTCCTTGGTCGTTCTTTAGTTATGCTAATAGGAATAGATACTTTTTCAGAACCAAATAGATGATTCTTTTTTTGATTTGCTTTTTCTATTGTTCTTTTTTTGATTGTTGTGATTTTTTGTGAAACCTCTTTGTTTATGTAATTGGAATCTAGCAAAGTATTAATGTCGTTTATTGATTCGATTTTAGTAGAACAAATATATGAATCATCAGAATATTTATTAATTATTGAATAAATATTGTCTAGTTCACTTTTTTGTGTAGGTAATGAGTATTCCTGGATTGAAGTACTTTCAAAATTTGTCCATAATCCCCCTCCGGTTAGATTGTTTGATCCGATGGCACACCATGCACAAGTAGCATTTTCTAATAGATAGATTTTACTGTGATATGTGGTTGATATATTTTCGGAGTGAATAACGTACAATTCATCGCATAGAGAAAATAGGTTCAAAAGTGCTTCGTAGGAAGTACCATCTAGATCTATTCCTATAAATGCTTTGATGTGCCCAGTTGATTTCTTGAACTTTTCCAATGAGGATTTTAATCTGAGTACACCACTGTTTTTGGCGAAGGCAGAAAAAATAGTAAGGCTAGAATAATCATAGTTTTCAATTTTGTCTATAAGAACATTACCTAATTGTCCTTGAAATGGTTGATTTAATATCGGCATAAAAACACCTCCTAAATCTAGTATATATTAAAATGTGCGAAAGTGACAAATAAAAATGTGATTTCTAATAATAAATTTGAATCAGTTATTTGTCTGTGTCAAGAAGATAAATAAATATAGCAAATCTATACTGTAGGATTACAATACATGTGTTACAACTGAATAT